>JASFLD010000274.1:0-6080 GCA_050118275.1 Gemmatimonadales bacterium | reverse complement strand
GGCGAGGGGTTCGCGAAGAGCGGCCAAGCTCTTCTCCACATAGGACAGACAGGTCCCGCCGATCCGCTCGTCGCAGCGATAGCGTGTCCGGCCTCGCGGAAAATTGCGCGCGCGTAGTCGCTCGAATTCCCGCACCCAAACTCGGGCCGTGTCGACGAGGATGATCGAATCGGGGTCCAACAGGCGCGTGGCTCGCCCCGGTCGCAGAAGATCGTCGATCACACGTTTGCCTTCCGGAGTCATGCGGCGCTCACCACGCAGGCGTACGAGAGTGATGAGATACAGGCTGTTGTCCGGATCGAGCGCCACCGCCTCGAGTAGCGACGCCTCCGCCGCATGGCGCTCGGCCGACAGCGAGTCCGATCCGGCGTGTGCGGCGAGCAGGCAGCCAAGCTGGAAATGCGCCTCGGCATGATCGGGAGCGGATGCGACGGCCCGTCTCAACTCGGCGAGTGCCGAGGCCGTGTCACCGACCGCCGCCAGCGCTAGACCAGCATCGATATACAAGCGCGCGCTGTCGCGGCGCGCGCTGGCTTCTTGTTCTTGGAATGACGCTCGGGTTGCAGGCAGACCGGCCTCGGGAAGGATGAGGACGAGGACCAAGACGGTACAGAATCGACTCCGCATGACAGACCTGAGTGGAGTTCTGTCCGAGGCGGATCTAGATGCGCTCCATCAGAAAATCGGGTGTGAAGCGAATCAGCCAGCCCGCCAGCACTGTGAACTTGCCGCTGACCAGCAGCACGCCCACACAGATGAGCAGGATACCCGCCACCCACTCCACATAGCGAAGATAGCGTCGAAAGCGACGAAACCAAGCGAGAAACGCCGTCAATGCCACAGCGCTGAGCACGAATGGGACGGCGAGGCCCAGCGAGTAGACGAACAGCAGCGCCACGCCCTCAGCCATGTTGGCCCGCGTCGCGGCCAGCGTGAGTATCGCGCCCAGAATCGGCCCGATACATGGAACCCAACCGGCGCCGAAGGCAACACCGACCGCGAAGGTTCCGGCATATCCGACCGGCTTCTTCTGAAACTGGTAACGCTTCTCGCGCGACAGCGCCGGGATCGGGATGATGCCCAACAACAATATGCCGAACAATATGATGATTATGCCGCCGATGCGGGCGATCACATCCTGATAGAGACGCAGCAACTGGCCAACGTAGGTCGCGGAGGCACCCATCAACAAGAAGATCAGCGTAAAGCCGGCGACGAAGAGAAGCGAGTGGAGCAGTGTGACGCGCCTGACGCCCTCGCCTCCCGATTCCAGTTCCTCCAGACCTAGACCCGTGATGAACGAGACGTACGAAGGCACGAGCGGCAGCACACACGGACTCAGAAACGAAAGCAGTCCTCCCGCGAACGCGACGAGGATGCCAACCGACGCCGCGCTATCCACCCGATGTCCCCGCTCGCCAATACGCGATCATCTTATATACCAGCTTGGCCACCAGAAAATCGGGAGCCACCAATCCGGGGATTGGCGCCAGCTCGACGACATCGGCTCCCACGATGCGCTTCTCCGCGCAGACCCGGCGTAGCAACGCCATGGCTTGTGCCCAAGTTCCTCCGCCGGGCTCCGGCGTGCCGGTGGACGGGACGTAGGCCGGGTCGAAGAAATCGACGTCGAAGCTGATGTAGACGTTCTCGGACGACAGACCGGCCATGGCCCGATCGAGCCAACCGGCGCTTCCCAGCTCTTCGCCATACACCATCGTCAGGCCCATTTGCTCGATCAGGACCCGCTCCTCCGCGTCGATGGCCCGGATGCCGACACCTACCGGCCGGACTCGGTCCACGAGGCGGCGCATGACGCAGGCGTGGCTCCACTCGGTGCCGTGGAAGCTCTCTCGCAGATCCGCGTGGGCATCGAACTGGAGGATCGACAGATCGTCATCGAGCTGGTCGGCCCAGTGGAGCACCGGAGCCCGGGTTATCGTGTGCTCGCCCCCCAAAACGATGACAGAGCGACCACGCTCGCAAATCTCGGAGTAGCGCCGCCGCAGCTGTTCGAGCGCCGCCTCCGGACCTTCCGCCGTTAGTTGCAGCGGCGCGTAAGTATGGATGCCGGCGCGATACGGCTCGGCGTCCAGCTCGTGGTCATAGAGCTCGACGTGACGCGAGGCGGCCAGAATCGCCTCGGGCCCGCGCCGAGCACCTTCCATGTAGCTGGTCGTCGCCTCGTACGGCACCGGCAGAAGCGCGAAGCGTGCCCTGTCCAGCGCCGTGTGCTCTTCCCCGAGACCGAGGAAGCTGAAGGGGTCTTCCCAGGAATAGTTCGACACTACGCGCTATGCTAAGGCAGGAGCACGGCTGCGGTCACCACACTGACCCAGTGCCCGTCCTCCGGTCCTTCGGCCGTCTTGGTGATGTTCGTCGTCTTGACGATTTTGCCCGAGAGCTCCCATTGCATGCGGCGCTCGTTCCACGCCTCTTCCGGATTGAACGGGACGCCGAGAATCGTCGCGAGCATCGTCGCGGCGAGGTCCTCGGCGTAATCGCCGGCCGCTTGCTCGCTCTGTCCATAAGCGTGGTGCTCGGACAGGTAGCCGAACTGTTCGGGGTCGCTCGGGATCGCCACACCGATGCTCGCGGCGATCAGACGACTTGGCTCGTTCGTATCGATGCGCGAGATTACCGCAAACGTCACCTGGCCCGGCGTGAGTTGCTCGATCCCCTCGTCGCGCTCGATCAATTCGGCGTGGGGTGGAAATATGGACGAAACGTTGACCAGGTTGTAACGGGCGATTCGCGCGTCCCTCAGTGCCATCTCGAAAGACGTCAACCGCTCGCGATGCTTTCCTACTCCGGCCGTCAGAAATATCTGCTTGGGAACGAACAGACTCGAAGGCTGCACCGACGTACCCTCATAGAAATGCGCGGCGCACGCGATGCGCTGCCGCGCGAAGTCTAGCCTGCCGGGCCGAACCCGGAGACAACAGGATTCTGCCTGTCGAACAACTACTTTACTAGTGTCGGCAGTTCGGACAGTACCCTATCAACTCGAGGCGATAATCGACGATCTCGAAGCCATCATCGCTTCGCAGCCCCTCGATCATGTCGGAGTCATGCGCGCCGACGACATCGCGAACCATGCCACACTTCAAGCAGCGCACATGGTCGTGGTCGTCGGTGCGACCGTCGTAGCGCGCCGGTCCGCCGCCCAGCGTCAGCTTGCGAGCCACGCCGGCCTCGACGAAAGCCTCCAACGCCTTGTACACCGTGGCGAGGCTGATGTCGGGGAGCACTTCCCGGACCTGGGTGAAGATCTCGTCGGCTGTCGGGTGCGTGGTCACACTGCGCAGATAGCGATAGATGGCCGCCCGCTGCGCCGTATGGCGATGTCCCGAGGCCTCGAGTGCCGACTTCAACCGCTCCTCTTTGCCACCTTCTGACGTGATGAACATCTTTATCACTTATTGTTCTTGCTGGGGCTCGGCACGGGAGACGGACGTCTCGTTAATAGTGCTAAAAGTTATCGCCGGAACATACTCGTTGTCAACCGAAAACGCCCTTTTGATCTGGGGGCCACCGTTACCGTTTCCGTTCGTTTGGCCGTTTCCATCACCCTGGGCAAATCGCTCGATCGCCCCGCTCCACGCATCCTCCCGGCCAGCAACCTCGATCACCTCCGGAATGCCAGCCTCGGAGAGGCGCTGAAGCAGCCGTTCCGGCATGCCGGCCACCCACTGATGCGGGGCCGTGCCATGCTCGCGCAGCCGCTGCACCCACTCCAAGTCCTCGCCGCCGCTTTCGGTCCGCTGCGCGTCCACATGCGCGGTGACGATCCGGCGCCGGTCTTCACCTCCGTCGTAACAGACCAGCACGAGGAACTCGCAGGCCGCATCGCGATCCGGCAGCGGCGGAAAGACCCACAATTCGTCGATGATCTCTGTCGGTATGTTGTCAGCGATGGCCTGGAGTCGGAGATTCAGCGGAAGAGCCCGATCCGGCCGAGACGATCCACCCACGCGATTCAGGAGCACTCGGCTCCGCGAACCGTTGCGGCGTCCATTCTTGACATGCCCGCGCACAGCCTCCACCTCCCTCACCCAGCGTCACAGGCCGATGTGTGTATGACCACAAAGATTATAGGGCCGATCAGCCCGCGGCTCAAGAGCCCGATGACCGGAGGCCGGCCAGGCTGGTTCGCGACGCTTCCAACACACGCTCCATGACATCCGACATCTCTCCACTTACTGTGGCGCCAGCGGCCTTCTCGTGGCCGCCCCCGCCGAACGATTTCGCCAGCGCAGCGACATCGGCCGCGCCAGTCGAGCGAAAGGATATCTTCACCCCCCCTTCCGCCAACTCCCTGAAGAGGATCGCGATCTCTGTACCCGCAAGGTTGCGCAAATGTTCGATCACACCCTCGTACTCGTCCAACGCTCCCAGGCGCCGCGACGTGTCCGCATCCACGGCTGCCCACGTGAGCCCGTACTCCGAGTCCCGCTCCACCGCTGCCAGGGCGGTCTGCAGTATGGCCAGTTCCGCCGGAGAGAGCGTGGCGAAAAGCGGCCGGTACAGGGCCTCCGGGTCCGCGCCCGCCTCGATCAATTTCGCCGCCAGCCGATGGCAATGGGGCGTCGTATTCGAGTATCGGAAGGAACCGGTGTCGGTCACGACGCCGACGTAGAGCGAGCGGGCTGCCGGCACACCGATCCGCGTGTCCGTGAGCGCCAGAACGTCGTAGACCAGTTCTGCCGTCGCCGCAGCGATCGGGTCGATCAACGCGACCGCGGTCTCGATGTGTTCGGACGCCACCGCGTGGTGATCGATCACGACGGTACGCTCCGGGCTGAAGTCCGGTGCGAAATCGCCCAGACGCCCCGGCTCGGACGCGTCGACGACGAGCTGAACGTCGGCCGTGCGCAATGCTCGCAAGCCGGCTTCGTCGGGCTCCCAAAGTCGAGCCCCTTTTGGCAAGAGGAATCGATAGCGGTCGGGGAAGGCGCTGGCGGCCAGGAGCCGGACCTCGGTTCCCGCAGTGCCAAAGTGATGCGCGACGGCGCAGGCGGAGCCCCAACCGTCGCCGTCGCCACCCAGGTGCGTGGCGACCGCGATCGATCGAGCTCCGGTCAGCCTGTCGGCGACGAGGCGGGCCGGCTGTAGTCTGTGGGGCAGGATATCCAACAGCGCTTCCGTTCTAGCCGATCGACCTGTGCCTATCGTGCTGCTTGATTCGTCGGTGCACTTCCCGGTTCTCGATCCACGGCCGGCGCTCGAAGTAGCTGCGCGTCATCTGCACGACCTTGCCCGACAGCAGGATGAGCGCGAGCAGGTTGGGCAGGATGACGATACCGAGGAAGACGTCACCGAGCGTCCAAACCACGGCCAACGTCAGGATCGCGCCGATGAAGTGCATCGTCACAAAAGCCAGCTTGTACGGCAGCACCGCCCTGTGTCCGAATAGGTAGTTCGCGCAACGGTCACCGTAGTAGCTCCAGGATATCGCGGTGGAGATGGCGAACAGGAAGACGCTGATCAACACGATGTACTTGCCCCAGTTGCCGGGCAGACCGCGCTCGAATGCGTACATCGTCAGCGGCGCGCCGCTCTCGGCGGCGTCGGCGTAGAGCGAGGAGTAGCTGGCCCCGTCATCGGCGATCGCGACCTGGCGATCCGGGTAAACCACTCCGCTGAACAGCTGGGTCTGTTCCGGATCGGTGAACAGCGGCGCCACGGCCACCTCGTGCCAGGCCACCTGGGACGTCCCCGGCCCCGCCTGCAGATACTGCCCATCTTCCAGCCGGATCTCCGTCGCGGCATCCGACTCCTCGACGTGCCCGTTTTCCTGCTCGATCACGAAGGAGACATCTCCGCCGCCCAGGGTGATCTCGGTGGGGAACCGCTCCTCCCAAACGCCCGTCAGAATGATCACCAGGCCGGTCATCGAGCAGATGACGATGGTGTCGATGAAAGGCTCGACGAGGGCGACGACGCCCTCTGAGACCGGCTCGTCCGTCTTGGCAGCCGCGTGAGCGATGGGCGCAGAGCCCTGGCCGGCTTCGTTCGAGAACAGGCCACGCTTGACGCCCCAAACCATGGTCAGAAGGAAGACGCCGGCGCCCGTGCCG
>JASFLD010000273.1:0-6095 GCA_050118275.1 Gemmatimonadales bacterium | reverse complement strand
ATGGGGTGAGAAAGAGAATAATAGGAACAAACGACCGGCCGTGGGTTCCCGCTCGGGTCTTTGGTTTGAATGAGTACACACTATCTCGCGCTACTGCGCGGCATCAACGTGGGTGGAAAGAACATCCTCAAGATGGCCGAGCTCAGGGCATGCTTCGAGGACATGGGTTTCGATGATGTCGCCACCTACATTCAAAGCGGAAACGTCCTCTTTACCGCTTCAGGACGAAGCCGCAGGAGATTAGTGGGCGAGATCGAAAAGGCGCTTTCGAGGCGATTCGACTACACATCCCGTCTGGTTGTCGTTTCGCAGAACGAGCTCGATAACGTCGTGAAGGATTCGCCCAAAGGCTTTGGAGAGAAGCCAGGCGAGTATCGTTATGATGTCATATTCCTGAAGGAGCCGCTTACCGCGCGCGAGGCGATGAAGAGCGTTCGCACGAGAGAGGGCGTCGACGAAGCGCACGTGGGGAAGGGCGTCCTCTACTTTTCCCGGCTCACCGCTAAAGCCACACAAAGCCATCTTCCCAAGCTCACCCAACTACCCATCTACCAGCAAATGACCGTCCGCAACTGGAATACGACGACCAAACTCCTTTCTCTCTTGCGAAAGAGAGTGGGCGAACAGAAGCGCTGAGATCCTAAAGTGCGACCGACTAATCGTTCCTGACGATCGCGCCGGCCTGACGGCGCTTCGCACGCCGTGATCGCAGTCGAGGCATGGCGGAACGCTCGACTCCCTATCAGCCGAACCCGTACTTCAAGCTCGAGCATCCCGAGTGGACCCGGTCCGCTACGACCTATCAGCCCAACACCGGCCAGTTCACTATTGAAGGGACTGTGCGCGGCAGCGATACCGCATCTGCCCAGGTTGGGTGGCGCCCCACTCGGTTGGCTCACCGGGCCAGCCCGATCCCGGCGCCCAGCCAGTATCGGTTCGTAACGCCCAGACTGACTTGGAAGTCGCGACTCAGTGTCACCCAGGCGCCGAAGGCCCCCCCAAAGGGATGAAGAACGCCGGGATAGACGTTCACATTCAATAGTCGCTCGAAGAGCTGACTGATGCGCACGCTGACGAGCAGCGAATTGTTTCGATCGATGAACAGTCCCGCTGAGTAGGCCAAATCCGCGGTCTCCTCGCCGGTGCTGGGATCGACGTGCATCCGCTTGGCATCTTTGCCGACTCCGAAACTGACGTTCAGGTCGTTCGTGCGGTGGAAGGTCAGTCCGAGCTGTGCGCCGATGCCCGTCCAGAAAAAGATCGAAGAATTCGGGATCACTCCCCAGGGGAACTTGAAGAAGAGGTAGTTCGCGTTGTTGTGGATCTCGCCCGACGGGAAGGTGAGCGAGGCCTGGCCGGGCCAGATGTTCGCGTGCAGTGTGTGGGCGAAGAAACGGGAGACACCATCGCTCGAGAACAGCACGATGCCGAGGAGGTCGAAGAAGTAAAGGTCCGCCACCGTTGCCGCACCGCCCTGTTTGATTCCCGGGTGCTCGTACATCTCGTTCAGAAAGGCCGCGGCCATCGACGTGGCGGTGGACATCAGCCCTGCAGCCGGAACATCTCGCGCTTCGTACCACTCCTTCAACCGGCGCCAGTGGATCCCTCCTTCTATCACGTGTCCCGTGTAGTTCGTATACCACTTGGAGTCAGTAAAGCTGAACGATAGGGGCAGAACCTCCTTTTGGAGAAACGGCCACCAGCCGCCTCCGCGTTCGATCGCCTCCAGAGGGTGGACGAGGGACTGGTAGACGTGGCTGGCGCCATATGGGTACTCGAAGACCTTGCGACTCTTGGCTTCGGTCTGCGAGAGAGCGAAGCCCTTGTTCAAGATCACGTCCAGCGGACCCATGAACGCCTCGCTGCCATAGGGCAGGTCATGGAAGAAAAAGGGGCCCGATTCCGCCGCGCTCGACTCTGACCGCGAGACCACCGCCTCGGTCTCCTCGATCTCTTGGGCGTTCGCAAGGACCGGTACACCGACGTGCAGCAGCAGGAACAATGAGGCCAGTCGGAACTTCTCCACCAACATCCGGGGCCTGGTAGCCCGTGTTAGGGCAATGAGTTGCCGGTAACGCATATGGGGAGGCCGAGGCTACAGTCTTGACTTGTCAGGGCCACCGAGCCGATCGGAACATGTCGGGTTTGATCTCCAGTCGGAAGCTTCATCATCGGCGCACGCTTCTCAGGGGGTGCTCGATCCGCTCCCGCTCCGCCGGCGTCAGCGTCGCCTGCCGCTCGGCAGCGATCTGTTGCGCCAGGTGCCTGAGGTCGCTCTGGTCGGGGCTCACGGTCAAAAAATATACCCGGAGGCCAGGGATCAGGGAAAGCATTTGTTCTTGGCGCAAGTAGATCATGTGCAGACAGGACCGGCGGCCGCTTGATAACCCCGGCCCTGGCGGCCATCTTCTCCGGGTGCGCTGACATAGCCCCGGCCCCGGATCCTGCCCGAGGCCGCACCCGAAACGGGAGTGAGCCTTTTTGCCTGACAGAGTGGAGCGCCTGACGGCGAGCGGAGCCCTGCCCGAGGTGAGTTCTTGTGCGTCCGCGGCGCGGGCGACTTGATGGCGGCGCAGATTGAGCCGATGCCATACTATCGCATCGTGACTGGGCAGCTCACGATCCGGGCCAACCATGTCAAGCTCCAGACCCAGGACGCGCCGAAGTGCGACATCACGGTTGATGGCCAGCGCTTCCTGACGGCGCGTCCCGCCCAGGATCGGGTAAGCGGTGTACGCGCCCCCCGACTCATTGTCGTGCAGAACTGGATCGATTAACTGAAGCGGGCCGTAGGATGATGACAGTATGAGTAAAGCCTCGATCGACCGCGTGAGCGCCGCCCTCGCCGACCGCTATCGCATAGATCGTGAGCTAGGTGCTGGCGGCATGGCCACCGTATATCTCGCCCATGACCTCAAGCACAACCGCAAGGTGGCGGTGAAAGTCTTGCGGCCAGAGCTGGCGGCCGTCCTCGGCGCCGAGCGCTTCGTGCAGGAGATCGAGACCACTGCCAGCCTGCAACACCCGCACATCCTGCCGCTGTTCGACTCGGGCCAGGCCGCTGGATTCCTCTACTACGTGATGCCGTATGTGGAAGGCGAGACGTTGCGCGACCGGCTCGATCGTGAGAGGCAACTCCCGATCGACGACGCCGTCGAAATCTCGCAGGCCGTGGCGAGCGCGCTCGATTACGCACACCGCCACGGCGTCATTCACCGGGACATCAAGCCGGGGAATGTGCTGCTCCACGACGGCCAGGCGCTGGTGGCCGACTTCGGCATCGCCATCGCGGTGTCGCACGCCGGCGGATCGCGGCTCACCGAGACAGGCCTCTCGCTGGGGACGCCGCACTACATGAGTCCGGAGCAAGCGACGGCCGACCGAGAGATCGACGGGCGCAGCGACGTGTACGGACTCGCGTGCATGACATACGAGATGCTCTTGGGCGAGCCGCCGCACACCGGACCGACGACGCAAGCGATCATCGCCAAGATCATCACCGACGACCCGGAGGCGCCATCAGGTCGACGGTCCAGCATCCCGCCGAATGTCGACGCCGCTCTGTTGAAGGCTCTCGCGAAGCTGCCGGCGGATCGCTTCTCGACGGCAGCCGATTTCTCGCGCGCGCTCGGCGATGCGTCCTTCACGACGGCTACCTCGGCGTCCCCGACGCACCCCGCCGGACGGAATACGTGGAAAGCTGCCGCGATCGCCGCCTCGGCCGTCGCCGTTGTCGCCTCCATCGCAGCAGTGGTCTTTGCCACTCGCAGCGCACCACCGCCTCCGACGCATCGGGTGAGCGTGGTGTTCCCCGAGGGACAGCGCCTGCGTAACCCGTGGCTGGGAACGACGCTGAGCGTGTCGGCCGACGGCGACGTAATCGCCTACTTAGGCGAGCATGAAGGACCCACCTGGCAGATCTGGGTCAGAAGACGGGATGAGCTCGAGGCCACACCGGTACGCGGAACGACGTCGGCGACGGATCCGGCGCTCTCGCCGGATGGGACCGAGGTGGCGTTCACCACCGGCCAGCCGGGACCGCTCAAGGTGGCGACGCTCGCCAGCGGCGCAATCCGGACAGTGGTGGACTCCGCCCGGTGGGCGGGGCTCACCTGGGCTGTTGACGGGTTTCTGTACTTCGTGAGGAAGAATGGCGGTCTGGGGAGGGTGCGCCCGGATGGCGGGGAGGTGGAAGCGTTGACCTCCCCGGCTGATGGCACGATCCACGTGTATCCCGATGTGATACCGGGTTCGAGGGCGGCCGTCTTTGCCATCGTAGACCCCCAGTACACTCAGAGGCGTATCGCCGTGGTCGACTTTGGCACTGGGAAGTACCGAGAGCTCGGTCTTGGAACGTACCCGATGCTCTTGCCGACGGGTCATCTGGCCTGGGCCACGTCCTCGGGCGACTTCATGGCCGCACCGTTCGACGCTGATCGCCTGGAGATTACAGGCTCCGCCACCCCGATCATCGAGGAGGTCTCCATCGGACCTTTCGGCGCCGCGCACATCGCCGTATCCGAATCGGGCACGCTTCTCTATCGGCGAGGTGACATCGCGACCCGGGCCGCCCCGGTCTGGGTTGCCCGCGATGGCACGGCAGAAGAAATCGAACCCGGCTGGGAAGCCCCGGTCATCCCGGGCAATATGGGCATCGCGCTGTCTCCGGACGGGTCGCGATTCGTCTTTCCGATCTTCGGCCCAGCCACGCCGGACCTCTGGATGCGTGAGGCGAACGGCACGCTCTCTCGCTTCACGTTCGACGGTAGCAACGCTCGACCGCAGTGGACCCCGGACGGCGAATCCGTGGGGTTTCTTTCCTCCCGAGCGAATCCGGTACGGGACGCATGGATGAAGCGTGCCGATGGAAGCGGCAGCGCTGAACGTATCCTTACGTCCGATCGCCAGATCGACGAAGTCACGTTCTCGCACGACGGCCAATGGCTCGTCTATCGACTCGGGTCGGGAGCGGAACGTGACGTCTATGCGATTCGGCCTGGTATCGACAGCGTCGGAACGGCCCTGCTCGCGACGGAATACGAAGAGCGCGCCGCCTCGCTTTCACCCGACGACCGCTGGATGGCCTACGTGTCCAACGAAAGCGGGCGAGACGAGATCTACGTCAGTCCGTTTCCTGATGCCTCCGCCTCCAAGTGGCAGGTCTCGACCGACGGAGGGACCGAACCGGTGTGGTCACGGGACGGCCGGGAACTGTTTTATCGGAATGCCAACGACGATCTCGTAGCCGTCGAGATCGCCGCGTCGTCGACGTTCGCGATCGGCAGGAAGCGGGTGCTGTTTTCGGCACTGCCCTATCACGCTGATGCCAACCATGCGAACTATGATGTCCATCCGGATGGTGAGCGTTTTCTGATGCTGCGGATCGTGCCAGCGAGTGGCGGAGAGCTCATCTGGGTGGAGCACTGGTTGCCGGAACTGACCGCCTTGTTGGAGGCGAAGTGATGTCCGAAATCCCCTCCCGCCTCACCGCGGCGCTGGCCGATCGGTACGCGATCGAGCGCGAGCTGGGTGAGGGTGGCATGGCCACTGTCTACCTGGCCGAAGACCTCAAGCACAAACGCAAGGTGGCGCTGAAAGTCTTGCGGCCAGAGCTGGCGGCTGTCCTCGGCGCCGAGCGCTTCGTGCAGGAGATCGAGACCACCGCCAGCCTGCAACACCCGCACATCCTGCCGCTGTTCGATTCGGGCCAGGTCGATGGGTTCCTCTACTACGTCATGCCCTACATCGAGGGCGAGACGCTGCGTGACAAGCTGAATCGGGAGACCCAACTCGGGATCGACGAGGCGGTGCGGATCACGACGGAAGTGGCGGATGCGTTGGACTACGCGCATCGGCAAGGTGTGATCCACCGGGACATCAAGCCGGAGAACATCCTGCTGCACGACGGCCGACCGATGGTGGCGGATTTTGGGATCGCGCTGGCGGTGAGCGCGGCGGCGGGCGGCCGCATGACCGAGACGGGCCTGAGCCTGGGCACGCCGCACTACATGAGTCCGGAGCAGGCGACGGCGGACAAGGACATTACCGCCCGCTCCGACGTCTACAGCCTCGCGTCCGTGATGTATGAGATGCTC
>JASFLD010000272.1:0-6099 GCA_050118275.1 Gemmatimonadales bacterium | reverse complement strand
AATCTGGATCTGCGGATCGCCGTCGCGCGGGTGGCCGAAGCGCGCGCGCTGCGTGGCATCGCCAAGGGCGACTTCTTCCCCAACCTCGTGCTCGACGGCGCCTACTCTTACACCGAGATCTCGGAGAACAGTCCGGTGGGCCAGGTCATCGTCGGCGCCGGCGGCACCGTCGAGCCGACGGAGCAGTGGCAAGCCTCGGCCGGCTCGTTCTGGGAGATCGACCTCTTCGGCCGCATCCGTCGCCGGACCGAGGCCGCCACCGCTCAGTTCGAAGCAACGATCGAAGACTATCGGGACGTGCTGGTGTCGCTCTACGCCGAGGTGGCCCTCAACTACATCGACGTCCGGTCTTTGCAGACCCGCCTCGACTTCGCGCGCAACAATGTGGCTGCCCAGCGCGAGAGCCTCGAGCTCACGCGGGACCGTTTCGATGCGGGACTCACATCGGCTCTCGACGTGGCGCAGGCCGAACAGAACCTCGCCCAAACCGAGTCGACGATTCCGGCGCTCGAGTCGGGTCTAAACGCAGCGCTCAATCGACTGGCCGTGCTGCTGGGCGAGCAGCCAGGAGCCTTGCACGACGAGCTGCTGGCGGACGCAGGCACGATCCCCGCGGAGCCGCCCGACATCGTTTCGGGCGTCCCCGCCGACGTACTGCGCCGGCGGCCCGACGTGCGGCGGGCCGAGCGCCTGCTGGCGGCGCAAACGGCGCGGATCGGCGTCGCGAAGGCGGATCTTTATCCCACGTTCTCCATCTCCGGCTTCGTCGAAGCGGTCGCTGGTTCCGTTTCCAGCTTGTTCGAGAGCGAGAGCGGGGGCTGGGGCATCATCCCCGGCTTCCGTTGGGACCTGTTCCAAGGCGGTAAGATCCGCAACAACATTCGCGCCGAGGAAGCTCGCACCCAGCAGGCCCTCTACGGCTACCAGCAGACCATCTTGCTCGCGCTGGAAGAGGTGGAAGACGCGTTGGTGGCCTACGACCGGGAACGCGTGCGGCGCGAGCGTCTCCGCGAGGCGGCGGACGCGAGTCAGCGGGCAGTGGACCTGGTGCGAACCCAGTACATATCCGGCCTCACCAACTTCCAGAACGTGCTGGACACGCAGCGCTCTCTCTTTCAGCAGCAGGACTTACTGGCGGAGAGCGAGGGCCGCGTGGTCCAGAACCTGATCGTGCTGAACCGGGCTTTGGGCGGTGGCTGGTCGCTCGAGCCCGAGCCACCTGACCAGACGAGCGGTCCAGCGGAAAGTTCAGGCGGCGATGGCTCCGCGGCGAGTGGTAAACGGTGACATACTGAACATTGAACAATGAGTGCGCAATGACGAAGTCCACACCTCGAGCCTGGGAGGTTCCTTCGACATCGGGCGCCACTTCGACGTTAGGCGTTCCTTCGAGATTGAATAATCCTTGTTCGACATTCGACATTCAAGCAGAACTCAGGCGAGGAGCATAACGAACGATGAAGCGAGTCAACACATCGGCGCTGGCCTTGCTGGCCGCGACGTTCGCCAGCGCGTGCGGGGGGGGCGGTCCGGAGGCGCCACCACCACCTCAGGTCACGGTGGCGAACCCCGAGCGCCGCGATGTTCAGATGTATGCCGAGTTCACCGGTAACACACGGGCCATCGAGCAGGCCGAGATCCGTGCCCGCGTCGCCGGGACACTGGATGAGATGCGCTTCACGCCATCTTCGCTCGTGAAGGCGGGAGATGCGCTGTTCATCATCGAGCCCGAGCCCTACCAGGCCGCCTTCGAGGAGGCGCAGGCAGCGCTTCGCAGCGCCGAGAGCGAGTTAGCGCGAGCCGAGTCGGACCTCGAGCGTGTCCAGCTGGCCATCCAATCCAACGCGGTGAGTCAGCAGGATCTCGACCGGGCACAGGCCACGCGGGATCAGGCGGAGGCGGCGGTGATGGCCGCACGAGCGCGGCGCGACAACGCCAGGATCAACCTCGGCTACACGCGCGTCACTACCCCGGTCTCCGGGCGGGCAAGCCGGAACTTCGTCGACCTGGGAAACCTCGTAGGCGCTGGCGAGGCGACGCTGTTGACGACCGTGACTCGCATCGACCCGATCTACGTCTACTTCGATGCTTCCGAGCAGGCGGTGCTCGACTTCTTGGCGGCGCGGCGTGACACGACGCTCAGCGAAGAGGAAGTCTCGCAGGTCGGCCGGGTCTTCGTCGCGACCGCGACCGACACCGACTACCCCCACGAAGGCAAGATCGACTTTATCGACAACACGGTGAATCCCGCCACCGGCACCATCGAGCTCCGGGCTGTCGTGCAGAACTCGGAGAACACCCTCTTCCCCGGCCTGTTCGTCCGCGTCCGCGTACTGGGGCGTGTCGCGCCTGGCGCTCTCCTGGTCCAAGAGCGCGCGATCGGGACCGACCTCGGTGGCAAATACGTGCTGGTGGTCGGCGAAAACAACGTCGTCGAGCAGCGTTACGTCGCACTCGGCCCGATCCAAGATGACGGGACCGTCGTCATCAATAGTGGCCTCGATGGCAGCGAGCGGTACATCGTCAACGGCATGCTGCGGGCGCGCCCCGGCTTCCCCGTCACCCCGCAGACGGAGGCCGGGCTCGCCGCTCAGCAGGCGAACGCCGACGCGGAGGGGAACTAGGACGATGGGTGCGTTCAGCTCGATGTTCATCAATCGACCCATCATGGCGATGGTCATCGCCATAGTTATCGTCTTGATGGGTGCGCTCTCCGTCCCACTTCTGCCCGTGGCGAGCATGCCGGACATCACACCGCCCACGGTGAAAGTCTCGACCTCTTACCCGGGCGCCAACGCCGCCGTGGTCGAAGAGACGGTGACGGCGCCGATCGAGCAGGAGGTGAACGGAGTGGAGAACATGCTCTACATGACTTCCAAGAGCGGGAGCGATGGGAGCATGAACCTGACCGTCACCTTCGCCATCGGCACCGATCCCGACATGGCGGCGGTGCTAACCCAAAACCGAGTGAACATCGCCAACCCGAAGCTGCCCGAGGATGTGAAGCGCCAGGGCGTCAAAGTCGAGAAGCAGTCGACATCGATGGTGATGGTCGTGGCGCTCTACTCGTCCGACGGACGCTACGACGATGTCTACCTCAGCAACTACGCCACCACCCAGATCAAGGACGCGCTGGCTCGAGTGACCGGTGTGGGGAACGTAACGGTCTTCGGCGCCAAAGACTTCGGCATGCGGATCTGGATCGACCCCGCGAGGCTCAAGGCGCGTGACCTGACATCCGATGAGGTGATCGGCGCGCTCCGAGAGCAGAACGTCCAGGTGGCGGCCGGCCAGATCGGCGCTCCGCCCACCAAGACAGGACAGAACTTTCAATACACCATCACCACGCTGGGTCGGCTGGCCGACGTTCAACAGTTCGAGAACATCATCGTCAAGGTCGGTAGCGACGGCGAGCTGCTGCGGCTGCGCGACGTGGCCCGCATCGAGCTCGGCGCCCAGAACTACACCTGGTACGCTCAGCTGGACGCGGCCCCGGCCACCATCCTGGGGATCTACCAGCTGCCCGGTTCCAACGCCGTGGACGTGGCCGATCAGGTAACGGCTACCATGAACCAGCTGGCGACCCGCTTTCCGCAGGGGCTCGAGTACACGGTACCCTACGACACGACGCGCTACATCAAGCAGTCGGTCAAGGAAGTCGTCGTCACGCTGTTACAGGCGCTGGTACTGGTCATCCTGGTGGTCTTCATCTTCCTGCAGGACTTCCGGACCACGCTGATTCCCTCCATCGCCATCCCCGTGTCTTTGATCGGCACCTTTGCGGTGATGCTGTTCGCCGGGCTTTCGATCAACAACCTGAGCCTGTTCGGCCTGATCCTGGCCATCGGCGTCGTGGTGGACGACGCCATCATGGTGACCGAAAACACCACCCGCATCATGGCGGACGAGGGTCTTCCGCCCAAAGAGGCCGCCAGCAAGACGATGTACGAGGTCGGCGGCGCCGTCGTCGCGACCACGCTCGTGCTGCTCGCTGTGTTCGTTCCCACCATGGTCATGCCGGGGCTGACCGGCCGTTTGTACCGTCAGTTCGCCACCACCATCTCGGTGGCCACGGTCTTCTCGTCGATCAATGCGCTCACCCTCACCCCGGCGCTGTGTGGAATGCTGCTTCGGCCGCCCAGCGAAGAGAAGAAAGCAAGCTGGTTTCTATCCCGCTGGCTGGATCGCTTCTTCGGCTGGTACAACCGATGGTTCGATCGCGGGACTAAGGGTTACATGACGGTCGTGAACGGCATGCTGCGCAAGGGTGCCCTCGTGATGGGCGGCTTCGCGCTGATGCTCGTCTTGATGGTATTAGGGTTCCGGGCCATGCCCACCGGGTTCGTGCCGGGTGAAGACGAAGGGTATTTCTTCGTCGACGCCGAGTTGCCGGCCGGCGCTTCGCTGGAGCGGACCAACCATGTCATGGATCGGGTCAACGAGATCCTCATGGCAACCCCGGGCGTACAGAACGTGATCACGATCGGTGGTTACTCGCTGCTCAACGGCGTCGCCTCGGTGAACACCGGCTTTTCCATCGCCACACTGGACCACTGGGATGAACGCCCGGGTCTGGAGCTGAGCCTCTGGGGGCTGCTGCGCCGGGTACAGCCACAGTTCGCCCAGATCCGCGAGGCCACTGTCTTCGGCTTTCCGCCGCCACCCATTCAGGGGCTGGGCGCCGCCGGCGGTTTCGAGATGCAGCTGCAGGATCGCGGCGGCATAGGGTTGATCCAGCTGGAGACCTTCGCCAACGACCTGGTCGCCGCGGCCAATGCGAGCCCGGTGATCACCCGGCCGAACCAGAATTTCCGAGCCAACGTGCCGCAGATCTACGCCGAGGTCGACCGCGAGAAGGTGAAGTCGCTGGGCATCCCGCTGCAGAGCGTCTTCAACACGCTGCAGGCCAATCTGGGCTCGGCGTACGTCAACGACTTCAACTTGTTCGGCCGCACCTGGCGGGTCATGGTTCAGGCGGACCAACAATATCGCGCCCGCGCCGATGACATCCGCCGGCTGGAAGTACGCAACACACACGGCGAGATGATCCCCATCGGTACGCTCGCCTCCATACGCGACACCGTGGGTCCGCAGAACATCAACCGCTTCAATCTGTTCCGGTCAGCCACCCTGACCGGCGGTCCGGGTTCCGGCTATTCGGAGGGACAGGCTACCGACGAGATCGAACGGCTGGCGGGCCAAGTCTTACCGACGCAGATGGACTATGAATGGTCAGGCGTAACCTACCAGCAGAAGGAGGCGGGCAATTTGGCGCCGCTCATCTTCTCGCTGGCCATAGTCTTCGCCTTCCTCTTCCTGGCGGCGCAATACGAGAGTTGGGCCAACCCACTCTCGGTGATGCTGTCGGTGCCCATGGCGATCCTGGGGGCCGTCATCTTCGTGCTGGCGCGAGGCTTCATCCAGCCGATGGAAAACAACATCTACATGCAGATCGGGATCGTCTTGTTGATCGCACTCTCGGCCAAGACGGCGATCCTCATCGTCGAGTTCGCCAAACAGCAGCACGAGGGCGAAGGCAAGGATCTGATCGAAGCGGCGTCCGAAGCGGCGCGACTGCGCTTCCGACCGATCCTGATGACCGCGTTCTCGTTCATCCTCGGCGTCATGCCGCTGGTGATGGCCAGCGGCGCCGGCGCCCGCAGCCGCATCTCGCTGGGGACGGCCGTGTTCGGTGGCATGCTGATCTACACGATTCTAGGCGTGTTCTTCATCCCGGTGCTCTACGTGGTCGTGGAGCAAGTCTGGACGAAGCTGTTCCGGGGCAAGAAAGCGCCGGCAGAAGAGGCCCGTCTGGCGGGGACGGAAGGCTGAGCCTCCATGCACGCGAATCACGGGCGGCCTGGCTAAAGTCGCCGGGCCGGCCCGTGCTCGCTTCGTCGCCTCGTGGTTATGGGGCGGTCCGCTTGTGTCGCTGGCGGACCTTCTCGTCCCAGGTGCCCAGGATGAGGTCCCAGAGCGGACTGCTCACACCGAAGTCCTGCGTCGAGTCCTGATAGTGGTGGCGGAAGTGGTGTTTCTTCAGGTAAAGCAGCAGCGGGCTGCGCAGGCTGTGATGGTGCACGACATAGTGGACCGTGT
>JASFLD010000271.1:0-6119 GCA_050118275.1 Gemmatimonadales bacterium | reverse complement strand
CTCTTCATCCGCCGCGATCGAGGTCGCTTTCGCCGCCGCTCTGCGCCAGTCCAACGACATCGAGATCACGGATGTCGAGCTGGCCAGGATTTGCCAGAAAGCGGAGAGCCAGTTCGTCGGTGTCCGCTGTGGTATCATGGACCAGCTTGCATCCTGCTGCGCACAGAGCGGCAAGGCTCTGCTCATCGACTGCCGTAGCCTCGAGATCCGAGCCATCGCGCTGCCGGCAAACCTGCGCATCGCGATTCTTTGCAGCGGAGTAGATCGTGAGCTCCGCGCGTCGGCGTACAACAAGCGGCGTGAAGAATGCGAGGAAGCGGTGCGTCGCCTGGCCGCTATCGATGCCGACATCCATGCCCTGCGAGACGTGGAGCCGAAAGAGCTGAACTCCTGGCTTCGACACCTGTCACCGCCCCTGGACCGGCGAGTTCGACACGTCGTCGGCGAAATCGAGCGCGTGAGCCTGGCGGTCACCGCACTCGAGCAGGGCGAGACCGAGCGCTTCGGCGAGCTGATGTTCGCCTCGCATCGCTCCTTGCGCGACGACTACCAGGTGAGCTCCGAGGAGCTCGACTCGCTCGTCGCGCTCGCCCGGCGCGCCCCCGGAGTCGTCGGTGCAAGACTGACCGGCGCCGGTTTCGGCGGTTGTACGGTCAACATCGTCAGCGCGACGTTGCTCGACGATTTCGTGACATCGGTGTCGGAAGGCTACACGAAACTGTACGGTCGGGCTCCCGCGGCGTTCACGAGCGACGCCGCGCCTGGCATCGCTATTGAGCGAGTCGGTTGGTAAGGCGATGGCGGCAGTCTTGATCGGGCGCCGGCAGCCCTCGTCCTGAAGAGCTGATCGCTACCCGTTACAATGCTGGTTACCCACCCGGCTCGAGCGCTGGCTGCCAACCAGATGTACACATATCTTGCAGGTTCATGTCCGACTTCACGAAACGCTTCCGCGCGGCTTTAGCCTCCGGCGAGATACTGGTCAAAGCCGACCAGGACAGCGATACGCTCACGACCTTCGCACGATCGGTGGCGGCCGGCCTGAGCGACGAGCCGCGCTGGTTGCATTGTCGATTCCTGTACGATTCCGAGGGTAGCCGGTTGTTCGAGGCCATCACACAACAGCCCGAATACTATCCCACGAACATCGAGGCTTCGATACTCGCCGATTGCTCGGCCGAGATCCGGGTGATCACGGGCCCGCGCACCCTGGTCGAGCTCGGCTCGGGGTACTCGGTCAAGACGGAGTACCTGTTGGCTGCCTATTCGAACGGTGGCGCCCCGCTGCGATATGTTCCGGTCGATGTCAGCGAGAACGCTCTGCTCGAGGCTCACAAGTCGGTATCGCTCAACTTCCCGCACGTCCGATTCACCGGCATCAACGGCGCCTATACCAACGCGTTCCGCGTGCTACGGCAGCTCTCACCCCAGATGGTAGTCTTCCTCGGCAGCACGATCGGCAACTTCAACGAGGCCGAGGCTACAGCTTTCTGGCAGAGCGTGGCCGGCCACTTGCCGCCCGGCGATTTCTTTCTAGTCGGCGTCGACCTTGTGAAGGACGTCAGCGTTCTCGAGGCGGCCTACAACGACGTCGCCGGCGTGACCGCCAGATTTACGAAGAACTATGCCGCGCGCTTGAACCGCGAGCTGGGCTCACAAATCGACCTCTCGCAGATCGAACACGTGGCAACTTGGAACCCGAAACTCGAACGGATGGAGATTTTGCTGCGCTTTTGCACGCCGCAGGACATCCGCATCGAACCGATCCGCCGAACCTTCCGGATAGCCGCCGGAGAAGAAGTGCTCATCGAGATTAGCCGCAAATTTCGCCTTCCGGAACTGACCTCCGAGTTCGGACGTTTTGGGTTCGAGGTGAGGCGAACATTTACCGATGACAAGGACTGGTTCGCGCTCATTCTATTGGAACGGGTCGCCGACGTCGTCACGACCCGCGCACTGTCCGCCCCAACCAGTCGGTAGTCGAATGCATGAATCGACGCTTGGCCGTCGCTCGCCGGCGGTAGACACTCGCATCGAAGAGAGGGACGGAGTCTGTGGAATCTGTCCCGCCGGTTGTTGGGTGACCGTGACGCTCGAAGACGGCCGGATCACGGGCGCCCGGCCGCAGGATCATCCGCTCGGAATGATCTGCACGAACGGCGCCCACTCGGCCGAGATCGTGCACGATCCCGACCGCCTACCGCATCCGATGCGAAGGATCGGGCCGAAGGGCACCTACGAATTCGAGCGCATCACGTGGGATGACGCCTATGAGATCATCGTCGAGAAATTCGAAGCGCTGAAGTCGGAACACGGACCCGAGAGCACCGCCATCTACACGGGGAGGGGCAGCTTCGAGTTGGCGCTCTGCGACGTCTTCCAACCCGCGTCGGTGGCCATCTCATCCGCCTCCAGCGTCCTCTTCCCCTTCGGCTCGCCTAACACGCTGGGCGTCGGCGCGCTCTGCTATGTCTCGTTCGCGATGATCGCCCCGCACGTCACCTTCGGCGAGTACTACCACACCATGGATCACGACATCGAGAACGCGGAGCTCATCGTGATCTGGGGAGCCAACCCGGCCACCGACTCGCCGCCGCTGGCCCACGAGCTGATCAAGAAGGCGGTGCTGCGCGGCGCCCAGGTGATCTGCATCGATCCGCAGCGAAACCATACGGCCCGCGATGTGGCGGCCGAGTGGGTACCCGTTCGACCCGGCACCGACGGCGCCCTGGCGCTGGGCATGATCAACGTCCTCATCGAGGAGGAGCTGTACGACGAGGACTTCGTCAAGCACTGGACCGTCGGGTTCGAGGATTTGGCGCAATACGTTCAACACTTCCGCCCCGAAACTGTCGAGGAGATCACCGGCGTACCCGCCGACACGGTCGTCTCCCTCGCGCGCCGCGTCGCTCGCGCCCGCGGCGCCTGTCCGGTCATGTATACCGGGCT
This sequence comes from Gemmatimonadales bacterium, assembly GCA_050118275.1. GTDB lineage: Bacteria > Gemmatimonadota > Gemmatimonadetes > Palauibacterales > KS3-K002 > JASFMO01. The sequence continues at coordinate 3,170 of JASFLD010000271.1, read as the reverse complement.
CGAGTACTCCGACAGCGGCGTGCAGGCGATCCGCGCCGTCTTCACCCTGTGGGCCCTGGCGGGGCAACTCGACGTACCGGGCGGCCTCACGATCCGCATGCGGGAGAACCAGTTCCCGATCAATCGATCCGGACTGATCGGCAACCCCGACGTGCGGAAGGCGCTCGGCCGCGATCGGTTTCCGGTCTACAGCCACTACCGCGGCGAGTCGCACGCCATCGCGCTGCCCGACTCGGTGCTGAAGAGCGAACCGTACAAGATCCGCGCGCTGATCATACTCGGCGGCTCGATCATCACCGCCTGGCCGAACCCATCGATCTGGCGCGAAACGCTGAAATCACTCGACTTCCTCGTCAGCATCAACCGCCATCATACGGCCGATTCCGCCTACGCGGACATCGTCTTGCCAGCGACCACGATGTACGAGATCGACTCGTACATGACTTACGGACCGGTCTTCAAGCTCCGCGAGAAGATCATCGAGCCCGTCGGCGAAGCACGCAACGACTACCTGATCCTGACGGAACTGGCCGAGCGGTTGGGCTACGGCGACGCCTACCCGAGAACGGAAGAAGACCTCCTACGCCATGTGCTCGAAGGGTCCGGTTTCACCCTCGAGGATGTGCGAGCGAACGGCGGCGCGGTACAGATCCCCACCGTGATGATGCAGTACAAGAAATGGGAGAAGGGCCAGTTGCGCGAGGACGGGCAGCCCGGTTTCCGGACTCCGAGCGGCAAGTTCGAGATCGCCTCCTCCGTCCTCGAGGAGCACGGCTACGATACGTTGCCCATCTACACCGAACCGGGCGAGGGACCGTTGGCCCAGCCGGCGCTGGCGGAGCGCTACCCGCTGGTCTTCAACTCCGGCGCCCGGATCTTCGCCGACTTCCGCAGCCAGCACCACGGCGTACGCGGACTCAGCCGCAAGGCGCCCGTCCCACGCGTGATGATGAACACGCACGACGCGGAACGCCGCGGTATCCGTGATGGGGATTGGGCCTGGGTCGTGACACCTCGCGGCCGCGTCAGGTACCAGGCTCGCGTCACCGACGACATCGTGGAGGGGGCCATCGACGCCAACATGGGCGGCGGCGGCCCCCTCGGCCCAGAAGAGTGGCGCGACTGTAACGTCAACGATCTGACCGATCTCAACCGCTACGATCCCATCTCCGGCTTCCCGGTGTACAAGGCACTGCTCTGCGACATCGTCAAGGCGGGGGACGGCGATCGTACACGCTGCATCGCCGAGGACATGTCCGAAGCGGTCGTCGAGGTCAAGAAGCCAGAGCAAGCGAAGCGCCGGGTGTATCTCGACCACAACGCCACCACCGCCGTGGACGCCGAGGTGCTGGAGGCTATGCTTCCCTTCCTGCGGGCCGAGTACGGCAACCCGTCCAGCATCCACAGTCGGGGCAACGAAGCGCGCAATGCCGTGGAGGCCGCGCGCCGCAAGATCGCTCAGGCGCTCAACTGCACCGCCCGGCGTATCATTTTCACCGGCGGCGGTTCGGAATCGGACAACCTGGCGATCAAAGGGGTCGCGCTGGCCCGGCGCCACGCCGGCAACCACATCATCACCTCGACGGTGGAGCATCCGGCCGTGCTCCGAACCTGTGAGGCGCTGGAAGATCTGGACTTCACCGTCACCTACCTGGATGTCGACGGCGACGGACTTGTCGATCCTGACGCACTGGAAGCCGCCATCAGGCCCGAGACCCTATTGGTCAGCGTGATGTTGGCGAACAGCGAGGTCGGGACGCTGAACCCGATTCCCGAACTGGCCCGCGTCGCGCACGCTCACGAGGTGCCGTTCCACACCGATGCCGTACAAGGCCTGGGTAAACTGTCGCTGGATATGCAAGAGCTGGGTGTCGACCTGCTCTCCGTATCGGGGCACAAGATTCACGGCCCGAAGGGGATCGGCGCGCTCTACGTCGCTCCAGAGATCGAACTCTCGCCCGTAATCCACGGCGGAGGCCAGGAGCGCGCGTTACGAGCCGGCACCGAGAACGTCCCGGGCATCGTCGGCTTCGGCAAGGCCTGCGAGCTCGCCGTGCGCCGCCTCAACCATGGCGAGATGGAGCGTGTCCGAACACTCCGCGACGAACTGGAGTCCGGAATTCGGGCGATCGTGCCCGGGGCGCGCTTGAACGGCCACGCCCAGCAGCGACTCCCCAACACGCTCAACATGACGCTGCCCGGAATGCGCGGCGAATCGCTGGTTCTCTTCCTCGACCGGTACGGCATCTTCTTTTCCTCCGGCTCGGCGTGCAAGTCCGGCAATCCCGATCCGTCACACGTGCTCCGAGCGATGGGGCTGAGCGATGAGGACGCGCATTGTGCCATCCGCATGTCGCTGGGCGTCGGGAACAGCGAGGCCGATATCGACTACGTGTTGGAGAGCCTCGCCACCGTCGTCGGCGACCGGCAGAGCAGTGTGAAGTTCGTCGGCTGTAGATAGACAACGTCGTACGGTTGCGTCCCACTTGGCAAGCCGCCATCATGGATATGAACTAGACAGGGCTGGGGGTGGTCGTGGCTCGCGTCCCGCTAGTAGCGAGGAGCCTCAGCCGTGGCAGTGCGTGTCGTGGCAAGCCTTCGATCGTACGGGCGTGCGGACGACTCCGCCTGCCGAAGTAGCCGTTCAACAACGATACCGCACCATCCTCCGGCACTTTTCACCCTCGTCCCAGGCGATCACCAGTCCGACTCCGTAGGACCCCTGCAGCTCGCATACGAACCGGACAGCAGTCTCAGCGCCTCGAATCGCGGTGCTGTTGACCCGTTTGATCCTATCCTGACCGCCGTGTCCGATCGTTCCACGCACGACAACGCGAACGCGTGCCGTGCAAACGCGTGCAGCGTAGCCTTCCCGGCGAGCACCCCAACCAACGAGGAGGTCATCATGAAACGCCTATTAACGGTCCTTACCATCGGGTTCGTCCTGATGAGCTGCGATCGCGAACCGCTCTTTGGCCCCAGCGGGTCCAACTTGGAGAGGGGTCGTGCAGGTTCGCCCGCGCTGAACGTGGTGACGTACAACGTCTACTACGGTGCACCGATCGAAGAGCTGGCAACGGTCTCTCCCGACCAGATCCCCTACAAGGCCGCCGAGCTGTGGGGTGAAATACAGGCGACCAACTTCGCCGAGCGGGCCGAGGCGATCGTCG
>JASFLD010000270.1:0-6151 GCA_050118275.1 Gemmatimonadales bacterium | reverse complement strand
GACCTGGTCGAAGTTCAGCGCGATGATGATGAGCGCGCCGGCTACATAAATCGCTGCCATCGTCGGCGCCATGATCCCGGTTACTCTGCCGATGCGGGTGATGCCGCCGATGACGACCAACGCCACGACGCTGGCCGTAGCCAGTCCGCTGATCCATACAGGCAGGCCGATCTCGGTGCTCAACGTGTCGGCCACGGTATTCGCCTGGATCGCGTTCCCGGTCAGGAAGGCCGTGGTGCCCAACATCAGGGCGAAGAAGACCGCCAGCGGTTTCCAAGATCGTCCCAGGCCCCGCTCGATGTAGTACATGGGACCGCCGGAGACCGTGCCCTCCCACTTGTATGGGTCGAGATCCTTACGCTCGACGTCACGATAATTCTGCGCCAGCGTGACCTCCGAGTACTTGGTCGCCATACCCACCAACGCCGTCATCCACATCCAGAAGAGCGCACCCGGTCCGCCCCAGTGGATCGCCAGGGCGACGCCGGCGATGTTGCCGATCCCCACCGTCGCCGACAGTGCCGTGGTCAACGCCTGGAAGTGGGAGACGTCACCCGGCTCGTCTGGGTCATCGTAGATGCCCGAAGTGACGGCGAAGCCGTGCCCGAGTTTCCGCAGCTGAATGAACCCGAGCCGCAGGGTCAAGAATATCCCGGTACCCAGCAGAGCGACCACGACCCAGGGAATTTCCTCTCCCTGGAACGGGATCCCTCTATCCCAGATGTAGTCGGAAGCCGCGCTGACCAGCTGCTCCAGTAACTCCATACGTTTTCCTGTCCGAGTGAAAGGCTTAGGAATCGCGCTACTCTAGGGGCCCCGCCCGACGGTGTCAAGAAAACTGGCCGACGACCTTCGCCCAGCTGGAGGCCAGGTGGACGAGGCGGCCGGATGTCCGCCCGACCACGCGGCCCGAGCGCAGGGCCCGCAGAAATTCTCCCTTACCGTCGAACTGGGGGACCTCGACCACGCCGCGTCCGATCTCCCGCAGCGTGTGCGCATCTGACCCGGCCCCACCCGGCAGATGCCTTTCCTCTGCCCAGGCGCGCGCCAGGTCGTTCTGGACCGGATTGTGAATGCGGGCATTGAACACTTCCACCACATCCACCCACGGCTCGAGTTCCGCGAGTACCTCTTCACCCACTCCCTTACCGCCGGCAAAGGGGTGAGGGACATAAACCAGCCCGCCTTGTTCGCGGATCGCACGCGCCGTCTCTTCCGCCGGCGTTCCCTTGGCGATCTTTTCGCTGAGGAACAGTCCGGCGACATCCACACCCTCTGCCGTCTTGACCTCCTCGCCGACAATCACGAGATCCGGAGCCAGATCACGGACCCGCAACGCCCCTTCGATCTCGTTGTGGTCGATTATCGCTATGCGCTGGAGGTCTCTCGCGCGCGCCGTCGCTACGACATCGGTATAGTCGCTGAGACAATCGTGGGAAGCGCGCGTGTGAATATGGAGGTCGACACGGAGTGCGGTCATTCCGAACCGCTGAGCTTCTGAATCTCTTTCCATGTCTCCCATGCCCGCCGCTCGAGGACCGTCAGGTCGGAGTCGTTGTCGATGATCAAGTCAGCGCGTGAACGCTTCTCTTCCGCCGGCATCTGCGCCGCCGCTACCGCTCGAGCCTCCTCCGGGCTCAATCCTCGCTTGGCGACCAACCGTTCGATCCGTACGTCGGTGGGTGCATCGACGAGCAACACCAGGTCGAACTCGCCCACCATGTCCTTCTCGAACAGCAGCGGGACCACTCCGATCACGACGCGATCGCCGGCCACTTCCGCCTCGGCCACCAGATCCCGAAACCGGGCGCGTATCGCGGGATGGAGGATAGACTCGAGCCGCTGCCGGGCGTCATCGTCGGAAAAGACGATGCGACGCATCGCTGCACGGTCCAGCCGACCCGACACATCCAGGACCTCGTCCCCCCAAACGGCCCGAATCTCGCCCAACGCCGTTCCCCCCGGCTCGACCACTTCCCGGGCCAGGACGTCGGTGTCGATCACCTTGCCGCCCCACGAGGCGAACAGTGAGACGACCGTGGACTTTCCGGCCCCGACGTTGCCGGTCAGGCCTACCCGTAACATGTGGACTCCGATCAGTCGCCTTCGTGGGAACTCCCGTCGAGCAGTGCCCCACCGACCTCATCCTCGACACCAAGCTCTTTGATGAACCGATTGACCAGCTCTTCGCTCTTCAGGCGCGCGTCTTCCGCCGAGAGATGGCCGATTGGAACTCGTGCCCCCGCCATCATCCCGTGGCCACCCGCCGTGCCGTCGCCGGCGACCACACGCCTGAGCACCTGACCAGCCGCAGCGTCCTGCAGCGAGGTGCGCACCGAAATGAGTATATCCTCTTCAAACATCCCGATGCAGAACGACCAGTACGCTCCCTCGTAACGCAGGTAGAAGTCCGCCAACTCCGCCACCAGATCGGGATAATCGAGCTTGCCGACATACGAGATGATCACCGGACCGCGCGTTCGCGCCCGTTCCAACGATCGGTGCAGGGACCTGAAATAGGGTCTCGACAGATCCGGGTAGCGGATCCGCGATATGAGCTCCAAGTCGGCTCCGGGATAGAGGGAAAGGCTGGCGGCCATGTCGCCTTCGCCGGCTTCGCGGCCCAGGTCCTGAGTCTCGGACTGTATGCCATAGAACAGAGCGGTGGCAAGGTTCCCCTCCAACGGGATACCGGCCGCCTGCAGATACTGGGTCATGATCGTCGAGCTCGAGCCGCAGCCGACTCGCACATCCCAGAACCGCGCCCGCTTCGTATCTTCGCGCAGCGGGTGATGGTCGATGACTGCCGATACCTCGCGCCCATCCGGCAGCGAGTTGTTGCCGGTGCCCGGTTGGGTGTCCACTAGTGCTACCAAATCGGCGTCATCCAGATTCAGCGCCCAAGCCGGCATGACGGGCAGATCCAGCTCGTGCACCATCGTCCGGTTCTCCGCCCGCCCCACGAAGCCGCCAAAGCCGATCCGCGCCGTGACACCGTCAAGACTCTGCGCCAGCACCAGCAGGGCGAAGGCGCTGGCGAGAGCATCCGGATCCGGATTGTCGTGCGTCAGGATGAGCAGGTGCTCGCCCCCCCTCAGAGCATCGTGCAAATCCGCAAGCCGGGGTTCGCCGCAGGCGATCGATCGCTGCGCCTTGTCGGCTGAATCAGGAGCCTTCCGAGTTGGCATGGTCTCTCGCACTTCAGTCGGAGCAGTCACCCAGAGGATACGGGTGGCTACAGTTCGCACAATGGCCGCCTTTGCAGCCGCGCGGGCGATCGCTGACCCGGTGGCCACAGTGAAGGCAACGATCCTCCGCCTCCGCCGCCGCTGCGTCGTGCCGATCCTTTCGAAGCTCGCTCAACCGCTCCACCCGAACGCTCCCGTCAGAAATGGGTTCGTGTCTCGTTCTTTGCTCACCGTCGTCGGTGACCCGTGGCCGGTGTAGAGGATGGTCTCGCCGGGCAACGTGAGCAGTTTCTCGTTAATCGATTCGAGCAGCGTCCGGTAGTCACCACCCGGCAGATCCGTTCGGCCAATCGAACCGGCGAAGACACAGTCCCCGACCAGGGCGAATCCGTCGCCGATCAAACACACGTGGCCGGGTGAATGGCCAGGCGTATGCCGCACCTGAAGGCCGGAGTTGCCGATCTCCACGATCTGGCCGTCCTCGAACTCGAAGTCCGGGTCCGGCGGCGTCTCCAGCTCCAGCCCGAAGGAACGCGCCTGGATGGGCGCGGCCCTATACAGCGGCAGATCCGCGGGGTGCAAGTAGACGGGAACGTCGAGAGATGTTTTCACCTCCGCAACACCCCCGACATGATCGAGATGCGCATGCGTGAGCAGGATGGAGATGATCTCCGCGCGTTCTTCCTCCGCAGCCTCGATCAGCCTTTCCGCCTCTTCCCCCGGGTCGACCAGTGCGCACTTCCGTGTCTCCTCGCAGACCGCGAGGAATGCATTAGCCTGAAGCGGGCCGACCGGAAAGCCCACGATCCTCACGACTCCCCCTCTATGAAATGGAATCGATCACTCGCCAAAATAAAGCCAGCGGGGCTTAGCAAAAAGGCAGGCCCGCGATCGCGAGCCTGCCGCGGGCCCCGGCAAGAGGCAAGCTTTCAGACTGCGAAGGACGATCCGCAACCGCAGCCGCCGGTTGCATTGGGATTGTTGAAAGTGAAGCCCGACCCCTGAAACGAGCTCGCATACCCGATGACGGTCCCGCTCACGTACTGACGACTGAAGGGGTCAATGAACAGCCTGATGCCGTGCGACACACACACCTCATCGTCCTCGCGTGGTTCTTCCTCTATGTTCAGACCGTACTGGAAGCCCGAACACCCGCCCGGGAGAACGCTGACCCGTAGGCCGGCGTTCTCGGGCAAGAGTTTCTCTTGCGCCAGGAACTGTCGCGCCTTCTCGGCCGCCTCCGCGGTCAGTTCGACCGCTGGCAGCGTATCTTGTTTGGTCTCAGACATTTACCGCACACCTCCGACCGTGACTCCTGTTCGACTCGCGCGCATCCTACCCTATTCGCGAACGGCCGTTCCAACTTGCCTATTGTACCCACAACGCCCGACCTGTCAACGCAACGCAACGTCGGTCGGCCGCTAGGGAATGGCCCCACTCAGCCGCTGCCGGTTCTCCTTCATCTCGGTCAGGTACTTCTCGGCGGCCATTACCGCCGTCGTTCCATCCCCAACGGCGGTGGTGATCTGACGGGTCAGCTGAGACCTCACATCGCCGGCGACGAACAGGCCCGGTATCGAAGAACGCATGTCTCGGTCGCTGATCAGGTATCCACCCGCATCGTGCTCGGCGTGATCTTCTACCAACCAGGTGTTGGGGCGGAAGCCGATGAAGACGAAGATGCCCGTGACATCGAGGAAACTCTCGGCATCGCTGCGCACGTTGCGGAGCCGCAGCTGCTTCACCCCACCGGGATCGCCGAGGATCTCCTCGACCACGGTGTCCCAGACGACCTCGATCTTCGGATTCTCCAAGACTCGGTTCTGAAGAATCTTTTGGGCCCGAAGCTCGTCCCGCCGGTGAATGAGGTACAACTTGTCCACGTAGCGGGTCAAGAAATCGCTCTCTTCAGCCGCCGCATCGCCGCCCCCAGCCACCGCTATCGTCTCGCCCCTGAAGAATGCTCCGTCACAGACTGCACAGTAACTGACGCCACGTCCGGCGAACTCCACCTCCCCCGGCACACCCAGCTTGTTCGGTGTCCCACCAGCCGTGAGGATCACCGCCGGCGCCCGGTACACGGGTCCCTCCTCGGTTGTGACGCGAAAGTCACCGTCGCGAAGCTTCTTGATCGACCTCGCCGTCACGGTATCGATCTGCAAACCGAATTTGGTCGCGTGCCGCGTCATCCGCTCGGCAAGCTCACGCCCGTCGATCTCGGGTAGGCCTGGATAGTCGTCGATCAACTCAGTATTCAGCAGTTGGCCACCAGGCAGGCCGCGCTCGAGCACGATTGCATTCAGTTCGGACCGCCTTGCATAGAGTCCGGCCGTCAACCCCGCCGGGCCTGCCCCTACGATCACCAACTCGTAGTCCCTCTCCTTCTCCATCTCACCCTCTGCCGTTGTGTCTGCCACCCTTAGCGGCCGCCTCCTTCAAGCGCGAGTACCACTCGTAGGGCACCGGCTGCGAAGCCAACTGTCCGCGCCTGCCGTCGTGCGGGCCGTGCCAGTCCGATCCACCTGTTTCCAGCAATTCGTTCTCGGCGGCAAGCCTACGTAGCCTTTCGATCTCGGTGGCGCCGTGCTCAGGGTGCAGAATCTCCAGCCCGTCCAGGCCATCATTCACCAACTGCGTGATCATCACATCGCTGTGCGTCTTGCCGCCGTGAGCCAAAACCGCCACGCCCCCGGCGTCGTGGATCCAACGAACGCCCTCCGAAGGCGTCAACCGCCAGGTCGGTACATAAGCCGGCTGACCCGCCGCCAGGAAACGGTTGAAGGCTTCGACATAGCTCTTCACCCACCCGCCTTCGACCAATGCCCGCGCCACGTGAGGGCGCGCGATCAGGCCTTCCGGCGACGCCTGGCCGATCACCGCCTCGAGCGTTATGTCAATACCCAGACGATTCAGCTTCTCGACCATCGCCGCCGCTCGGCGCCGCCGCTTCTCGCACACCTCCT
>JASFLD010000269.1:0-6177 GCA_050118275.1 Gemmatimonadales bacterium | reverse complement strand
CGCTCCTCTCCAGTCGCTCCGCCGCGTCATCGGGTAGCTTTTCGAACGGCGCCTTCATTCGTCGTTCTTCTCCGCGTTCTCCTTTTCGTTCTTCTCGTCCGCCTCGATCTCGTCCAGCGTACGGCCCGAGAGGACCGATGCGGGCTCCGCGCTCACCGGGTTCCGGCGTGCATCCGCCACGTCGTCGTCCATCTTCACCAGCAGCCAGCGCTCGTCATCCTTCTCTCCCACCCGCGTGAGCGCGTAGCCGCCCCTGATCTTCTCGCCTTCCAGCCAGAAGGTCGCGTGTCCGTTCGGCAGGCACTCTTCGAGCGGCAGCTCGTTGCCGTCCTTGTCGGTCTTCAAGCTGCGGTAGATCCCCGCGTCCCAAACCAGCACGGTTCCGCCGCCGTACTCGCTTTCCGGGATCACGCCCTCGAATTCGGCATACTCCAGCGGGTGATCCTCCGTGGGGACCGCCAGCCGCTTGTCTCTGGGATCGGTGGACGGACCTTTCGGCACGGCCCACGACTTCAGCGTCCCGGCGACCTCGAGGCGGAAGTCGTAATGGAGATTGCTGGCGTCGTGCTTCTGAACCACGAAGATGGGTCCCTCGCGCTCGCGGTTCTTCGACTTACTGCCACCCTTGGGCTCCGGTGTCCGCTTGAAGTCGCGTTTGGCGAGATAGGACTCGAGCGGATTCTCGTCTGACATTGCTGACCACCGTTCGTTTCCAAGTTGGCCGTCTGACGGCAACGAGCAGCCACCGCACGACGAATTCGGCTCGCGGCTCTCAGCGCCGTTGACGCCAAGCCCGGCGCGTCGTGCGTGACCGGCCGTCTCGACGGCTGGCCTCTCTGACTCCCATTACCGGCTGCCGTTCTGGCTGACGTACGCGGTCAGGTCGATCACCCGGCGCGCGTAGCCCCACTCGTTGTCGTACCACGCCAACACCTTCACGCTGTGGTCGCGCACGACCATCGTGGAGGTGGTATCTACCAGCGCCGAGTATGTACTACCGATCACGTCGGCCGATACCAATTGCTCGTTGCTGACACCGAGGATCCCCTTCAGCCGGTCCGTCTCGGATGCTCTTTGGAAAGCGTCGTTCACTCGATCGACCGTCGCCGGCTGTTCCGTCTGCACGACGAAATCGATGATTGAGCCGTCGGGTACCGGCACCCGCATGGCCATCCCGTCCAACTTGCCCTCGAGCTCCGGTAGCACCTCGGTTGTCGCGATCGCAGCGCCGGTGGAAGTCGGCACAATGGACAGAGCCGCTGCCCGCCCCCGTCGCCACTTCTTGCTGGGCGCATCGACTACGGCCTGCGAGCTCGTGTACGCGTGGATGGTGGTTAGCAAGCCGCTCTCGATTCCGAAAGCTTCGTCGAGGACCTTGGCAACCGGTGCCAGGCAGTTCGTCGTGCAGGACGCGTTCGAAATCACGAAGTGCTTGCTGGGATCGAAGCTATCCTCGTTCACTCCCATGCATACGGTCAGGTCGGCGCCCTTCGCGGGTGCGGTGACGATGACGCGATCGGCGCCGCCGGTGAGGTGCTCGGCGGCCTCGTTCCGCCTGGTGAATATGCCCGAAGCTTCGATAACCAGGTCGGCGCCCACATCTTTCCATGGGATCTCGGCCGGGTTCCGCTCGCTCAAGAACGGGATGTCGCGATCGTCCCAGTGGAGCGTATCGTTGCCTGGCCGAATCGCTACGCTCGGATCGGGATGCACCGAGTCGTACCTCAACAGGTAGGCGAGATTCTCCAGAGGGGCGATGTCGTTGATCGCCACGACGGAGAACTCTTCGTCCTCAATCAGTTGACGAAACACCAAACGCCCAATCCGTCCGAATCCGTTGATCGCTACTCGTTTGCTCATCGTCTCCTGCCTCCGACTTCGGCCTCTGTACAATTCGACGCTCACAGTACGGGCGCGGCCAGAAGTGCACGCCTTCGCCGCGACCGTGGCGATATTTAACAAAGTACAGTCGCCGTTGTGCAGTAGCTTTCGGTGAAGACCGCGGGAGTGGCTACAGTAAAAGACGCATCGTTCTGTAGGGAGATGTCCCACTTGGCCGAGGGATGGTCGACCCCGCGCATGAGCGCGAGGCGACCTTACACGGGCAAGACGCGTCAAGGGAATTGGGTTGTCCCCTACCGGTTGTCGGTAAGGAATCGGACTACTCCCGTCAGCGGGGATTCTCCGAAAGCGAACTCGGGGAACGGCTGTGGTGCTCGAGGGGTCACGATCCGCTGACCCGTCGTCGCGCTACGTGCTAAGCTTGCCGCCGACAGAAGATCTGTTGCGGCCCCGCGCTCTATCAGGAGGCAATCGATGGCGGAAGCGCAGAAGCACGGAAACCACACGGCGCAGGCACACGGAGACCACGCAGAGAAGCACGGCTCGCACCGCGAGCACCACGCCAGGATGGTCGCCGACTTCCGGCGCAGGTTCTGGATCTCGCTGGTTCTGTCTCTTCCCGTCCTGGCCCTGGCGCCGCTGATTCAGAGTCTTCTCGGGACCCAGGACGTCTTGGCCTTCCCCGGCGCCGGCTACGTGCAATTCGTCTTTGCCAGCGCGGTGTTCTTCTACGGTGGCTGGCCCTTCCTGACCGGGTTGTTCCGGGAGCTGAAGAGCAAACAGCCCGGCATGATGACCCTGATCGCTCTCGCCATCGGCGTCGCCTACTTCTACAGCAGTGCGGTGGTGTTCGGCTTGAGTGGGACGGTCTTCTTCTGGGAGCTGGCGACGCTGATCGATGTCATGCTGCTGGGGCATTGGATCGAGATGCGCTCGGTGATGGGCGCCTCCGGTGCGCTGGAAGAGCTGGTCAGTCTGCTCCCGGCCGAAGCGCACCGATTGAACGAGGATGGTTCCACCGAGGACGTTGCGGTGACCGAGTTGAAGCCGGACGACCGCGTGATTGTGAAACCAGGAGAAAAGATCCCTACAGATGGCAGCATCGTCGAGGGGCGAACCAGCATCAACGAAGCGATGCTGACCGGCGAAAGTACCCCGGTCGAGAAGGGCGAAGGCGAGGAAGTGATCGCCGGGTCGGTGAACGGCGAGTCGGCGATCACCGTGGAGGTGAAGAAGACGGGAGACGAGACGTATCTCTCGCAGGTCGTCGAGATGGTGCGTCGGGCGCAGGAGTCCCGCTCGCGTACCCAGGACCTCGCCAACCGCGCCGCTCTCTGGCTGACGATCGCCGCCCTGAGCGTCGGAATCGTGACGCTCGCCGCCTGGCTGATTCTGGGACGGGACTTCAACTTCGCGCTGGGGCGTATGGTGACGGTGATGGTCATCACCTGTCCGCACGCGCTCGGACTGGCCATTCCGCTGGTGGTCGCGGTGTCTACGAGCATGTCGGCCAAGCGCGGCCTCCTGATCCGCGACCGCGCGGCGTTCGAGCGGGCGCGCGGCTTGGGCGCTGTGGTGTTCGACAAGACCGGCACTTTGACGGAGGGCCGCTTCGGCGTGAAGGAAATCGTCGCGCTGGGAAACCGCGATGAGAACGACGTCCTGGCTCTGGCGGCCAGCTTGGAGAGCCGATCCGAGCACCCTATCGCTCGCGGGATCGTCGAAAGCGCTGAGGAGCGCGATCTGCAATGGCAGTCCGTGTCCGACTTCCACGCGATACCCGGTCAGGGCGCCGAGGGATCGATCGACGGGCGAGATGTGAAAGTCGTGAGTCCTGGGTATCTGCGCGATCGTGAGCTCGCGCCGCAGGACGAGCGGCTCGACAACCTCTCGGCGGACGGCAAGACCGTCGTCTATCTATTGGTGGACAGCGAAGTCGCGGGCGCCATCGCGCTGGCGGACGTCATTAGAGAGGAGAGCCGCGAAGCCCTCGAGCGACTGCGCGCGATGGACGTCAAGCTGATGATGTTGACGGGCGATTCCGAGGCCGTCGCGCGCTCGGTAGCCGAGGAGTTGGGTCTCGACGACTACTTCGCTGAAGTCCGTCCGGACGGTAAAGCCGATGTGATCGAAGAGGTGAAGAGTCGCGGCCTGACCGTGGCGATGACCGGCGACGGCGTAAACGACGCGCCCGCGCTGGTCGCCGCCGACGTCGGCATCGCGATCGGTGCGGGCACCGACGTTGCGATCGAGTCGGCTGACATCGTCCTGGTTCGCTCCGATCCGCGCGACGTCACCGTGATCGTCGAGTTCGCGCAGGCGACGTACCGCAAGATGGTGCAGAACCTCTGGTGGGCCACGGGTTACAACGTCGTCGCCATACCGCTGGCCGCCGGGGTCCTCTACAACGCCGGGATCGTCCTGTCGCCGGCCGTCGGCGCTCTGCTGATGTCCGCCTCGACGGTCATCGTCGCGATCAACGCTCGGCTCTTGGGGCGCGGCAGGTCTTAGCCCGCCTCGGATCATCGAGGCGTCTCCGCTCGGGAACCTTGGCGCATCGGGAAACCTTCCAGTCGTGGGCCCGGTGATCTCCCGACCTCCATCGGGGATCACGGACCTGCTTCGCGCGGGGGCTTCGCTCCCATGTCGGTTCGCTCGCGGCGCCGCGAATTTGTGTCAATCTGCTTTCGATCGACGACAGCATTTGAGCATACGCACAGAAATCAGTTGATGTCGCAAATTGCAATACATGGTTGAGAGCCGGTAGCACACCAGGACGACAGATCGATTGGAGCCGTTGACAATGTCGAAGTCCAAATACCTGATACTTGGCGGTGGCGTGGCGGCTGGTTACGCCGCCAGGGAGTTCGTCAAGCTCGGCCTGAAGCCAGGCGAGCTCTCGATCGTGTCGGCCGAGGACCAGCCACCCTACGATCGGCCGCCGCTCTCCAAGGATGTCTTGAAGGGGGAGGCGGCGGCCGGCGATGCTGTGATCGAGGGACGCCAGTTCTACGAGGAGCATGGCATCGAACTGAGATTGGGGACGGAGATCGATCGCGTCGATTTCGGCAAGCGCCGACTGGGGTCGGGGGACGAGGAGTTCGAGTTCGAGAAGCTGCTCATCGCAACGGGCGCGCGCGCGAAGCGATTCGATCTGCCGGGCGCCGATCGCGACGGGATTTTCTATTTGCACACCAGCCGGCATCTGGAGCACATAGTCGAAGCGGCGGAAGGCGCGGATCGAGTTGTCGTAATCGGGGGCAGCTTCATCGGCACCGAAGTGAGCGCCTCGCTCACCGAGCGCGGACTCCACGCCACCCTCGTCTTCCCCGAGAAACGGATCATGGAGAACAAGCCGCTCACCTGGGAGATGTCGGCGTTCTTCGAGCATTACTTCCGCAAGCGAGGCGTCGAGGTGCTGGCCGGGCAGAAGGTCAAGGCGTTCCGGGGCGATGGCGCCGTTGCCGCGGTCGTGCTCGACCGAGACCGCGAATTGGAGACGCGCTTCGTGGTCGCCGGTATCGGAGTGATCCCGAACACGGAATTGTTCGGCGGCACGCCGTTGAAGATCGATGACGGCATAATCGTCGATGAGTATCTCCAGACCGGGGTGCCCGACGTGTATGCGGTCGGCGATGTGGCGCGCTACACCGACAAGCTTCTCGGCGGATCTAGACGGATCGAGCATTGGGCCAACGCAAAGCGCCAGGCCGAGCATGTCGCCCGTTCCATGATGGGCGATCGGCAACCCTATGAGGAGCTCCCGTACTTCTTTTCAGACGTGTTCGATCTGTCGTGGGAGTACTGGGGCGATCGGACTCAGGCGGATCGCGTCGTCTACAGGGGCGACGTCGATAGCGGCAGCTTCAGCGCCTGGTGGCTGCGGGGCCGACGCGTCGTCGCGGCCTTCGTGATGGATCGGCCGGGCGATGAACGGGAGGCGGCCCAGACCTTGATCACGTCGCGCCGCGAGATCGATCCGAGTCGCTTGACCGACGAGTCGAGGTCGGTGATCGATGCCGACGGCGAGTGACGGGGAATGAAGTCGGTCCCTTCGGATCCGGCGCTCGGTCCGATGCTCGGGCCTATCCGGGCGAGTGGTTCGACGGGGTCTGCGACTGCGGGAGGGCGGGGAGGACGGCCTGAGCGGCACGCCTAGGAATTTACCTGATAGTCCGGTAGGGCGCATCCCGTTGGCCGTTGGGCGTCTCCCTGTTAGGCCCCTTGAGTGTGTGTACCCGATATTCGGTGTCGCTTCGCGGCCTTATGCTGTCTAGCAATACTCGCGAAAGAAACTGTCGAAGTAGACGAAGGCCCTGGCCGGCGTTTGTGATT
>JASFLD010000268.1:0-6181 GCA_050118275.1 Gemmatimonadales bacterium | reverse complement strand
CTTACAACGAGCTCGGCGCACGCACGACCTTGGTTCTCTTCGATCCCAATGAATCCTACACGCAGCTGTTGCAGGGTTATTTCGCCGAACGGTTCGTGGAACTGGGGGGCGCGATAGCGGCTGCCGAGGCCATCGACCCTCGGGCCGACCCGGTCACGGTTCCGCCAACCGGCGACGTCGACCTCGTGTTCTTGAGCGTGGAGACCGCAGAAGATGCGTCGCGCGTGATTCCGATTCTGCGTGCCTCGGGCTATGCGGGTCCAATCTTGGGTGGCGATGGCTACGACTCAGAATCGACGTGGGCCGACTTGCCCGACATCGCAGACGTCTACTTCACGACTCATGTCTACCTGGGCGCCGACAGTCCGAACCCCAAGGTGGGGGCGTTTCTAGATGTCTACGCCGAAGCGTATCCAGGCCAGGACCCGAGCGCGTTCGCGGCGCTGGGCTACGATGCGGTGTATTTGTTGGCCGCGGCTCTGGAAAGGGCCGGCGAGGCGAAGCCGGCCGCGGTGGCAGCGGGACTGTCAGGCCTTCAGGATTACAAAGGCGTGACGGGGACGATCAGCTTTCAGGGAGACGATCGGATTCCCACCAAGAGTGTAACCATACTCCGGATCGCGGACTCCAAACAGGTGTTCGTCAGGGAGACAATCCCCGAGAGCGTGCCGAGTCCCTAGCACGCGGCGTCGGTTGTGATCTCGCATGCCGCTTATGGGCGCGAAAAACCGGCGCTTGCCGGGGTCTTATTTTCGGTTTATCTTCGGTATCCCGGGTCCACAGTTACATGAGGATCACGAGCCACGTATGTCGCATTCCAGCAAAGCCCTAGCCCTCTCGCTCCCCGAACGGGTCGGATCCCTGGCCCGGGCCAGCGAGTTGCGCTTCGCTGGAACGGGCGCCCTCGTCTGGCGTTTGGGTTGGCCGGAGCTCGAGGCGGCGCTCCCTGGCGGGGTGCCCCGTGGGCAGGTGGTCGAGTGGGCAGGTCCCCGCTCGGCGGGGAAGACGGCGGCGTTGCGGCAGGTGGTCTGGGCCGTCCGGGACACCGGAGCGGGCGCTGCCTACGTGGATGGGACGGGGACGCTGACACCGGCGCCGTGGGTCGGTGGCAGACCGGGATTGGATGGGCCGGCGCCTTTCTGGGTCGTGCGGCCGCCGGAGCCGGGCGATGTGCTGGCGGCGGCGGAGGAGCTGGTGCGCAGCGGCGCTTTCGGCCTAGTGATCGCGGAGGGCGCCAGCTGGTCCCGCGGGCTCGTGATCCGGCTTCAGCGTCTGGCCCGGGGGACGGGTGCGGCGTTGATCGCGGTGGTGGACCGTCCGGGCCGCGTGCCGATGGCGGGTTTCCGGGTGCGGTTTTCCTCCGATCCTCACCGGCGATCGTACCGCGTCCGGGTCCAGGGCCGCGGCCCGATCCGCGAGGTCTCCTATGTCTACGGCTTGCCGTATCGCTTACCTGAGGATTCCGGACTTCCCGATCGCCGCACACCTGAGGTCTGAGGGCGCGGAGCCGCCGGATCGCCCGTTGATCGTGGTCCGGGGTGAAGGGACTCGGGCCCAGGTGGCGGCGGCTTCGGAGGTGGCGCGCCGCTGCGGCATCGGGATCGGGATGCGGGCGACCGATGCCCGGGGGCACCATCCAGCCCTGCGGGAGTGGGCTTGGGCACCGGCGCTGTACGACGAGCTGCAGATGGAATTGGCGGCGGTCCTGCTCGCCGCATCGCCGCGGGTGAGCCGGGCGAGCCTGGGGGCCTTCTGGCTGGATGCAGGAGGTTGGGACCGCCGGGGCGGCGAGGAGGCGTTCATCGAGGCGGCGCGTTCGGCCGCGCTGGCGGTGGGTTACCCGGAGGCGCGGATCGGGTTGGCGGACACAGCTGCCGCGGCCAGGACCGCGACCTGGTTGAGAGAGAGCGGCGTTTGCCGGGTGCCGTCCGGAGAGGACGCTCGTTTCCTGGCCACGTTTCCTCTCGATCTGCTCCCGTTCTCCGGAGATTTGTTGGACTTGCTGCAGGCGTTGGGGCTCGAGATGGTGGGCGCGCTGGCGGCCCTGGAGCCGGGGGAGGTAGAGGAGCGGCTGGGCGCCGAGGGCGTGCGGGCGCACCGTTGGGCCCGGGGGCTCGATGATGGCCGGGAGGGGCCGTTCGGCGGGCGGCCACCCTCCGACTGGGTCGCCGAAGTGGAATTCCCCGGTCCGGTGGAGCGGCTCGAACCGCTCCTCTTTCTGCTGAAGTCCTGTCTCGATCCTCTGTCCGATGCACTGGCCATCGAGGGGCTCTGTCTGCGGGGGCTCGACCTGATCATCGAGACCGAGGAGGGCCCGGTTCGCCGGAAGCTGCGGCCGGCGCGGCCCACCCGGCAGGTGCCGATGCTGCTGAGCCTTTGCCGTAGCGCTCTCGAAGGCTTGCAGATCTCCGGCCGGGCCTTGGGGCTGCGAGTGGAAGCGGAAGAGGTGATCCCGGCGGTGGCCGAGCAGATCGACCTGTTCGAGGCGGCGCGTCCCGACCCGGATGCTCTGGCGACCGCGCTCAGCCGCCTGCAAGGCCGCTGGGGGTTGGAGGCGGTGGTGCGTCCGGAAGCGGTGGACAGCCACCGGCCGGAGAAGACGGGTCGTTGGGAGCCGGTGGATCTGATGTCGGAGCTCACGCGCCGTGGACTGAGACGAAACGGGAGCGGCGGTGTCGGGAAGGTAGATGGTGCTGTGTCTGAGCGCTCAGACGCGTCGGGCACACCGTCTCTCGTGCTACGCCTCTGGCCCCGCCCGCAGCCGCTGGAGGTACGGATCGAGGCGGGGGGGATCGGCGCCGTGGCGCCGAACGGAAGCTGGCGCGCGGTCCGGACGCTGCAGGGCCCCGAGCGGCTCTCGGGCGATTGGTGGGAGGATCATTACCAGCGCGAGTACTACCGGGTCGGGACCGTGGCGGGCGAGCTGCTCTGGGTATTCTACGATCCGCGGTGTCGCAAGTGGTTTTGGCACGGCTGGTGGGATTGATTGGAAAACCCGAGCACGACGACGATCACGATCATGAGAGACGATTGACGATCAGTTGATCCCTGTCTCCTCCTCTTGATCGTGATCGTAATCGTCCCTCTACTGACGTCAGGAAACTATGGGGTTCTCTCACGAACGCCTCGATGTCTATAATCAGGCCATCGACTTCACCGCTTGGAGTCAGTCGCTCGTAGACAAGCTGTCTACGCATGCATCTACGCGCCCGCAACTCGACCGTGCCTCCAAGAGTATCCCACTGAATATTGCTGAGGGGAACGCAAAGTCTTCGAGAAAAGACCGAGCCCGGTTCTGGAGGATTGCCCTCGGTTCCACGCTCGAATGCGCAGCCATTTTGGATGTTCTCGTGGAAGACGAAGACCACTGACGAGGTCGCCGCTGGGAAGGAGAGTCTGAAGTGAATCGCGTCGATGCTCTACGACTGTTGAACGGTCTAGAGTCCAGAACATGAGACAGGTACCAGGTGTGGAGCCTCAACCACCTCCTGGCACTGCTGCGTGTAGTCATCCCGCTGCGCTCCTCGCTCCACGTCCTTCCGCTTGGTATCCCAGTGTGTCAGAATCAACGCAACCTGTAATTGCATCGTCTAAGTGAGAGGGGCGACCCATGCCGTACATCTCGCAGGAACGACGACCGCTGTACGATGATGTTATTACCGCGCTGGCGGACGCGATCGATTCCGGCACGCCCGGCGGCGACATTAACTACATCATCACACGGTTGCTAATTGACTGGATTCGCAAGCGGGGCGTGAGCTACGCGGTCCTCGCCGATGCGATCGGCGTCATGGAGACGGCGAAGCTCGAACTGTATCGCAGAGTCGCCGGACCCTACGAGGATCGCAAAATCGAAGAGAACGGAGACGTGTACGGTGATCTATCTGTTGACTCGGCGGCTCGATAGACTGGCCGTGTTTGGCATCGGTGTCGGGCTGGCCGCCTGTGGTGTGGATGAGAGCGCCGACCCGGCGGTCGTACGTGACAGCGCTGGTGTGCAGATCGTCGAAAGCAGGCGACCGGCCTGGTCCGAAGGAGCGGGCTGGCGACTGAGCACGGAGCCGACCCTGCAGATAGGCGTTGAAGAGGGGCCTCCGGAGAATCAGTTCGTTCGGGTCGAAGGGGTGGTCCGTCTGCCTGACGGCCGAATTGTGGTGGCCGATGCGGGTACGTGGCAGATCCGGATCTTCGATTCGGAGGGTGTCTTCCTGGCCGCGAGCGGTCGAAGCGGCGATGCGCCGGGCGAATACCGGCAGATCACGGGCCTCGGGTACGGCCCGGGCGATTCGCTCTGGGTCTACGACTTCGGCAACCGCCGCTTCACAGTGCTGACCGCCGATGGTCAGCTGGTGCGCACGATGGGCCTGGGTGGCGCGCTCTCGGCTGTGGGCGCGGTGGGACGGCTGTCCGACGGCTCCTTCGTCGTGCGCGAGTACTGGTCGAGCGGTTCCCGCAGGGGCACGGTGCAGAGCGGGCTCGGCCGTGAGCCGGCGGCGGTAGCCGGATATTCGAGCGATGGCGCTACTTTGGATACCATCGGGCTGTACCCAGGGCGAGAGGTTTACATCGGCAGCGAAAACGGCCGGGCGGTGATGAGCGCGCCGCTGCTCGCCCGCAGCGCCAGCGTCGCGGTTTGGGGGGATTCGGTGTATGTCGGCGATCAGGAGCGCTTCGAGATCCGGCTCTACTCCCGTTCGGGCGCGTTAAAGCGGATCGTCCGTCTACTGGATGTCGATCTGCGAGTGACCCAGCAGGACATCGAGCGGGCGGTGGCGGCGCGGGTAGCGGGTGAACCGCCGGAACGCCGCTCCGCGCTCCGCGCTCATCTCGAGGCGATGGATATTCCGGCGACGCGCCCAGCCTACAGTCGATTGCTGGTCGATTCGGAGGGCGATTTGTGGGTGTCTGATTACTCGTCTTTCCCGGTGGAGCCAACGGGTTGGCGTGTCTTCGATCCGGAGGGACACCTGCTGGGGTCTACATCGATGCCGGATCGCTTCCACGTCCACCAGATCGGGCAAAATTGGGTCGTAGGCGTCTGGCGGGATGAGTTAGGGGTCGAGTACGTACGGCTGTACGGCCTCGACAAGGGAATTGCAGCGCAGTGACCGGTGCCGCGACGTCTAGCCGCCGCCCAGCGCTGTGAGACTGCCGTCGCCCTCGACTCGGAAGAATCGACCCGCTTCCCACAGCAAACCCTGAAACGTCCCCAGTTCGTTCAGTGGGACGTCGATTCCGTAGACCCGGCCGCCGTACAGACTCTCGACTCGATCGATCTCGGTGTGGCCGACGACGATGGCGGAGACCCCGTAGACGGCGAGGGTCGCATCGATGTCCGCTTCGGTCGCCTGTGGGTAACGGTTCTCCTGGGCGGAATGATAGCCCCGGTACCAGTACGGCCCCGACGGCGTGTGTCCGTAGAACGCCTTGATGCTGTCGCTGAAGGCGACCTCGTAGGAGCGCAGATCCAGGTTGGCTCGTCCCATCTCGTTGATCCGCGTCAGGCTCGTGCCCTCCGCGACCAGCTCGGGCGGCATGCCACCGTGCACGAACAACACATCGTTCACTTTGACCACTGTGTTGCGTGTGCGGAGCCAGCGGCCCAACTCCATGTCGGGTCCGTACAATTCGTCGTAGTAGATCCGCGACCTACGAACGATACCGTCGAGGTACTTCGAGTTCACGTAGCGGAGGTCACGCCGCAGTACCATCGTCTCGTGGTTGCCCAAGAGGACGTGCACGCGACCGCCGACCGACCGCGCTTCCTGCTCCAGCCGATAGAACAACCAAAGACATTCCGTCACCTGGTCGCCGCGATCGAAGGTGTCGCCATCCACCACCAGATGCCCGTCACCCCAACTCCAATGAAGCGCGTCGTCGACAACACCGGCCGCTTTCAAGAAATCCGCCAGCGCGTCGAACTCGCCGTGGATGTCGCTGATCGCCATGATCCGCGTGACCCCGCCGAAGCTATCCGCGTCGAAGGCCGGCGCTTGGGCGAAGATGGTATAATCGATCGTGGAGTCAGCACAGAAGCCTCGGAAGCGAAGCGTGGCATCGACCGCGTAGGTGCGCGTGACCAGCGCGTCGCTGCACAGATAGAAGACGATGGCCGTCGTGTCGTTCCGCCAGTAGACGTGCGGCCCATCGTCCAGTGAATCGGGTGCAAGCTCAGCCTGAA
>JASFLD010000267.1:0-6203 GCA_050118275.1 Gemmatimonadales bacterium | reverse complement strand
CCCAACCTCACGGGCGATAGCCCGGGCGGTGCGCTCGTTGTCGCCGGTCAGCATTACCGGCTCGAGCCCGAACTGCTTGAACTCGGCGATCGCCTGGCGCGAGTCGTCCTTCAAGCGATCAGCCACAGCGATCACGCCCGCCGGTCGACCGGCGACGGCCACGTACATGGCGCTCTTCGCCTCGTCCTCCAGGCGCTCCAGCTCGCGCCGCAGCTCGCCTACATCGACACGCGCCTCTTCCATCAGTCGCGAGTTGCCGACCAACACGACCTGATCGCGGATGGTCGCGCGCACGCCGCGGCCCACCAACGCCTCGAACCTTCCGGACTCGATGATCGTCAAGTCTCGCTCGAGTGCCTGCGCCACGATCGCCTGGCCGACAGGGTGCTCGGATCCGGCCTCGGCACTGGCGGCGTAGCGCAGCAAGTCCTTCTCCTGCCAGCCGACCGCCGCGACCACGTCCGTCACACCGGGCTCGCCACGAGTGATCGTCCCCGTCTTGTCCAGCAGGATCGTGTCCACTTGCTTCAACGTCTGGATCGCCGCTCCGCTTCGCACCAAGACGCCGTTTTCAGCGCCCATACCGGTCCCGACCATGAGCGCGGTAGGTGTTGCCAAGCCGAGGGCACATGGACATGCGATGACGAGGACAGCCACCGAAGCGAAGATCGCCAGCGAGACGCGCCCCAAGCTCGGGTCGACCCAAGGGATGAATCCCGAGGCCCACTCAGCCACCAACCGGAAGGTGGAGGGAAAGAGGAACCAGGCTAAGAAGGTCGCCGCAGCAATGGCCAGCACGGTGGGCACGAACACCGCGGTCACGCGGTCAGCGAATTCCTGGATCGGGACCTTCGAGCCCTGCGCTTCCTCCACCATGCGGATGACGTGCGCGAGGAAGGTGTCTTCGCCGACACCGATGGCGCGAACCCTCAGCACCCCTTCCTTGTTTATCGTCGCGCCGATGACCCGGTCGCCCTCGCTCTTCTCCACAGGCAACGACTCGCCGGTGGCGATCGATTCGTCGACCGAACTGTGGCCGCCAGTCACTTCACCGTCGGTGGGGATCTTCTCGCCAGGCCGTACGACTAGAACATCGCCGACCTCGACTTCTTCGATGGGAACCTCCACCTCATGGCCGTCACGTTCGACCCGCGCGGTCTTGGCCTCCAACGACAGAAGTTTCTGGATGGCCGCCGAGGTGCGGCCGCGGGCTTTGGTCTCCACGTAACGACCCGTCAGGTGGATCGCCATGATCATGGCGCCGACACCCGAGTAGTTGAGCAGCCGCGGAGCGAAGCCGAGATCGTGCGCGACGGTCACAAAGCCGGTCGCGAAGGCCACGGAAGAGCCGATGGCGATCAGTGTATCCATGGTCGGCGACCGGTGGACCAGGCTGCGCAGACCACCAGCCAGCGTGTTCCGACCACATAGAAGGAGGACGGCGCCGGCTAAGAGGATCATCCCCGCGTCAAAGGCGATGGCCGACGGCCACTTCACGCCGAAGATCATTTCCGGGATCATCCACACCATGATCGGGAGCGTGAACGCCCACGCCCATGTCATGCGGTGCCGCGCCCGCTCGACTTTACGCTGGTCCTCCTCCAGCCGCTCGCGCTCACGCGCCATCCGGCGTCCGGCACCGGGCCGCTCCACCGCCGCCACCGCGTATCCAGCGGCGGCCACGGAAGCCTTCAGGTCATCGATCCGTACCCGTCCCGGCACAACCTCGAGCGTAGCCTTTTCCGTGGCGATGTTGACGATGGCAGAGCTGACGCCTTTCACCCCTTTCAACGCTCGCTCGACGTTTTGAGCGCACGACGCACAATGCATCCCGGAGATGTCCAGGACGATTCTCTCCGGCCTGGCCTTCACGCCGTACCCTGCATCTTCGACGGCCCGGGTCAACTGATCCAGCTCGGGGCCACCGTTCTCGTAGTCCACCGTCGCGAGCTCGGTGGCCAGGTTCACACTCGCCTGCCTCACGCCCGGAACGCCGCGGAGCGCGCGTTCCACGTGCTGAACGCACGATGCGCAGTGCATCCCCTCGATCTCGAGAGTCCTGGTTGCTGTACGAGTGTCTTTAGGTCGGGGCTCGTTACGCACAGTTACCTCTGCATTTTCGTCAGTCCATCGTCGCAAGCGCCCCCCAAAGCCGCCCACACTCATTTCGCGCGGCGCTCGATGGCAACCTGCAAGGCCATAGAACACGCGGACGCGGGACCCGCCAACTCGGGATCCCGCGCCCGCTGGTTAGACGGAGAGCAGCCGCTGTTACGACTGCGGCGGAGGTGGAGGTGCAGGCTGTCGGTGCCGTTGCATCCTCATACCTCGCATACCACGGCCCCGCATTTCCTGCCGATGCAGCATCCGCTGGCGTCCGAAAACGCGCAGCCCTTCCTGCCAAGTCTCGAACTTGTTGCGCTGCTCGGCGCTCAGAACCTCCAGAGACTGCCGCTCGACGTTCAATAGCCCCCGCGCGATGCCGGCCTGCAACTTGGCGCCATCGTCGATCCCCTTTTGCAGCGCATCCCAGTCGTCGTTCTCCCGGGCCTGGCGCATCGCCTCTCTGTGATCGGCCAACTGCTTCATCTGGGCCTGCATGAGCGCGTGATGGTCCTCGCGGATCTTCTCCAACCGCGCGACCTGTTGCTCCGAAAGTCCCAACTCGTCCTTGACGCCGATGATCATCATGGGTCCCACGTGGCCACCGCGCATGAAATGGCCTCTCCTCAAGCCCATGCCAGCCCCGCGCCCCATGCCCCTGCCGCGCCAGGTCTGTGCCGTGTCCTGCGAACTCTGCGCTTGCTGAGCCGAGGCGACATCGGCGACTGACAACAGGACCGGCAGCACCAACGCCCATCCCAAAGCCGCAAATCGAATATTCATCTGAACCCTCCATTGGATAACCGGGTCTCGTTTCCTCGTCTATAATGACACCTGCGGACCGGAATTCGTTAACCGAACCGACCTCGGCGTCCGACCGACCGGTCCTCATCTCAACGGACATAGCGATGGAGCAGGTCGACGATCTCCTGCCGTACGGCGGCAGCCGTCTCGCCACCCTCGAGCATGGCGTGGGTGGCGCAGCGCTCCAGGTGGTTGGCGAGGAGCACTTTTTCGGCGCTCCTGAGAGCCGAATGAACGGCGGCGAACTGCTGGAGGATATCGGGACAGTAACGCTCGTCCTGGACCATGCGTTGAATGCCTTCGACCTGACCGCGGGCACGAGCGAGGCGCTTGAGAATCTCGTGCTTGGCGGGCTGGGCGATGCCCATCGCGTGTGGTGGGTTGGCAGCGTCGTTGGTCATGGAACTCGTCTTGAGGTTCACCGGGCGATACAGGGTTCCGGCGTTCTATGCTATACTGCTGTATAGTATATGCCGCCCCTCCCGCCCGTCAACCTCTGCCAGCCTCCTCACCAGCTCAGCTGGCGACTCGTCCCCGACCCGTCGTTCTCGTTTGCCGTCGCACACTCCGATCAAAGCTGGTGGAGCTCCCCAGGGTTCTACAGCCCCTCGGCCCGCTGCCCTACCGATTTAGCGAATCGCCCGCTCCCTGAGGTAGCCCGAGATCGCGTCCAACTCGCTGTTGCTCAGCGGTTCCACATTGCTGATCGCCATGATGGCCTGCATCTCCCCGATCAGCCTGTCCCAACCGGTGGCCGTGTGTGCTCGAGGCGAAGGCGTCTCGTGGCAGACCGAGCACTTCCGAACGAACAGCTCACGCCCCGGCCCCGGCGTCAGCTCGCCGGGTTGCGCCACCGGAAGCGAGTACCTCTGCAGATACGCCAGCAACGTGTCCACGGCCGCTGGAGACGGGATTTCCGGGTTCTCGTACCCGGACATCACCGTCTCGCCGACCAGACCCGTCGTCAGCGGCCCGCCGAGCCGGACTTTCAGCTGCTCCATACGCAGAAGATTACGTCGCACCAGAATCGGCCATTCGGCAGCGCTGTGCATCTGGGGAGTCGGGAGCCAATGGCACTGAATGCAGTAGACCTGCACCAGACCCGCACCGCGCGAGCCCGGTTCCGGCAGATCTTCCGGCTTAAAGTCGTTGGGCGGCAGGCCGACTCCTATTGAGCTGATCATTCGCCAGCGCTGCCCGCGTTCCAGGCTGGCCGTCAACGGCCCGCCCAACTCGGCCAGGACGCTATCGATCACGGCGACGTCGAGGGGCTGCTGGGGCTCCTCCGGCTGACAACCACCGGCCAAAGCGACGACCAGGATGAGCGCGAGGCCACTTACCCCTCGCGCCCAAGCGCTTCGCCGCCAGAAGTGCCGTGCGTCGGCGCCGATAGCCCGGGCTCTTCTATCCATTATCTCTCCCTTCAGTCGTGTGCAGATTGCTGGTATCCTACCGCAGTGCCGACGGCGAGGCTAGGCCCCCGCCCGCTCGCGAACGGCCGACCACCAGGCGACTGAGTAATCGATGATCGCGATGGCCGAGGCCACGCCAACAACCACCAAGAACACCTCCACCCTTTCAGGAACCAACAGCAGCACGAACAACGTCACGATCTGCAGAAATGTCACCAGTTTCCCACCGGTTCGCGGCTGCGCCGGAACGTCGAGACGCCGGACCTTCGCGAGCAGGAAAGCGAACGCGACATAGAGGTCTCGCGATATGAGAATCAAAAACTCGCGCCAGCCCAGATAGGGGCCGGGGAGGAAGGCTGCCAGCGCCACCGTCACGAATAGCTTGTCGAACAGTGGGTCGAGTAGAGCTCCCGTCTCGCTCTCCAGCTTCAGCCGCCGAGCCAACCACCCATCCACCGCATCCGTCACGGCACCGAGGAACAGCAGTATCCCGCGCCAGACGAGTGCATCAACGGCGAAAAAGCCGGCCGCGATGGGCAGACGGAGTGCCGAAATGAGACTCGGCAAAACCGCCAGCACCCTGCCGCGCCGCGCGGACGATGTGATTCGAGACACTCTGTGATCTCCGAAACAACGTAATCCTAGCTACTATAATCTCGCCGCACCGGCAGCGCGAGTCTGCACCTTCCTCCCGCGCGCTCCCGGTCAGCAGCACGGCACAGTGGCGTACCGTCCGGGTTTCACTCAGTGGTGCCGGCGATGCCGCCGAGGAAAGCGCTGCAAGACCGAGCGCAGCGTGGTTGGTTCGATGCCGAACACCTCGCGCAGCACGCTGGCGTCGCCCGGTATGATGTTCTCCTCCAGAAGCATAGCGAGTTCTTGCGAGTCGATCGGAGTCGGTAACCGCCACCTGGAGG
Organism: Gemmatimonadales bacterium; assembly: GCA_050118275.1. Lineage (GTDB taxonomy): Bacteria > Gemmatimonadota > Gemmatimonadetes > Palauibacterales > KS3-K002 > JASFMO01. The sequence goes on along the minus strand of JASFLD010000267.1, from coordinate 967 downwards.
CGAGGTTCACGAACGGTTTCACGAGTCCGACCGGCACATGTACGAACCGTCGACGCCACCCGAATTCCTCACAAATGATGCCGAGTAGCCGATTGTAGGTCAGCTTGTGTGGCCCGCCGATCTCGAAGGCCCCCTCCACCGAGTCGCTCCGTCCCGCCGCACGCGCAAAGGCCTCGGCGACATCCTCGACATCGGTGGGTTGCAGCCGGTACTGCCCATCGCCGATGACGGGCACGATGGGCGAAATCCGCAGCATGGTCAGCAGCAGTTTCATGAGTGCGCTGCCGGGTCCGACGATTACCGAGGGCCTGAAGATCACGCCGGGAATGCTGGACCTGCGGACCAGTTCCTCAGCTTCGTACTTCGTTCTGTGGTATACCGTTCCGTCCGGCTTCGCTCCCAAGGCGCTCATGTGGACGAATCTCTTGACGCCGCAGCGTTCCGCCGCCTCAAGGACGCGGAGCGTTCCCCTTATGTGGACGGCTTCGTATGTCGCGGGGGGATCCTCGCGAATGATGCCGACCAGATGAATCACCGTATCGCAGCCTTCCACCGCCTCATCCAGGCTCCTCGGCTGCGTGATGTCGCCCAGGACAACATCGATTCCCAGCTCAGCCATCGATTTCGTCTTGTCCGCGCTCCGTACAAGCGCTCTGATGCGGTGCCCATGCGCGCGCAGGCGCCGCGCCACGAAGCCACCGACGAAGCCCGTCCCCCCGGTCAAGAAGACGGATCTTTGTTCCCAACGCCCGTTCATGCGCTGTTGTCTTCCTCGTTCACGGGTTGCGCCGACGTGGATCCGGGGCCCTGCCCAGACCGCTCGCGTTCGAGCGCCAGCCCGGTCAGGAGGACGGTGCGAGCATTGGCGTAGGTGATGCGCGCGACGGCGTCATCCGGGTTCAACCAATTGCACGCCCTGATACCTTCGCCGTGTTGCGGGAAGGCCTCGCTCCCCGCCGGCGCCTCC
>JASFLD010000266.1:0-6204 GCA_050118275.1 Gemmatimonadales bacterium | reverse complement strand
CGTGAGCCGGATTCCGTTCGCGTCCGTCAGCGTCACCACGAGCTGGATGCTCTCCCCCACCTGCAGCGTCGCCGCCTCCGGCGTCACCGTCACCGTCGCCACCGGCCCGGGCTCCGTACACGTCACCCGCACGCTCGCGCTGGCCGAAATGTCTCCCGTCACCGTCGTGGCGCTCACCTGGTAGTCCCCACACTTCCCGTTCTTGTACCAGCCGCTCCGCTTCCCTTGACCGCCGCCGCCTCCCCCACCGGGCCCCTGCTGGCCACCCTTGGCGCTCGGGGTGATCGTCCCGCCGGAGGCGCTCCAGACCACGTCGACGTCTGCGGTATCGCCGGACTGCGTGAAGGCGACAACGACGAACTCCACCGAGTCGTTGGGCACGATGATGACGCTCTCGGGAACGATGACCAGCCGCGAAGGCGCCCCTTCCCCGGACTCCCCGGAGGCTAACATCTCCTGGCAGGCCGCAGCCACCACGGCAAGAAGGATGACCGCGAAGGCCAAGCGAGCCACGCGGCGGCGGCGCCCGACGCTATTTGTGTTCATCGGATCCGTCCTCGCCTCCGTCTCGGTCTTCATCATTCCGCTCGCCCTCGGCAGCGGTCTCCGACTGACACGTGGAGCCGCCGGGGATCGACACCGGTCGAGCCCCGACGGCCCAGCGACATCTGTCGCTGTAGCTCCTCTGCGTCACCCTTCCCCACCGAATTCGCTTCTTCCGCAACCGGTCGGCAAATCGCCGCCGGGCCTGCGGGCAATCACGAGGAGCTCCAGCATGGTTCAATGGCAAGTTTGATTCCCTGCGCCGTCTTCGGCGTACAACCCTATGGCACACAGAGCCTTAGCCAGAGGACCGGCGACGGCCGGCGTCCGACGTTGGTGCGTAGCGGGCTGCCACAAAGTGCCGATGGCCGCAGTTTTTGCCGGCTCGGCGGGACGCGGCGACCCCGCCCACGGCAGTCCGGGTTGGGTACCCACCTCGGTCCGCGATTCCTTCAATGCCTGGCACGCTCTTTGCTCTCGTTATCTCCGGTATGCCTCGAAGGTGTACCAATCGAGGCACGCCTGCATCGAGCACTGCCTGGCTTCCGCACCCAGGTCGTTCAGCCCCTGATCTCGGTCACAACCGCAGGACATCCACATGATCAGTAGGCCTTTCCCTCTCGCCAGCCTGGCGAGGAAAAGCGACGTCTCTCTGACTGTCTCCGACCCGGTGGCAGAGCCCGTGGCTTCTTCGGTCAGCGCCGAAGACAGCGTCGAAGCTCTGGATGAGCCCTCTTCGCCAGGTGTCGGCAATTCGACAACGCCCGGAACCAAAGAGCGCCTCGCCTACATTGTGACGCGGGCCCATCACGGCGGCGCACAAGGCCATGTCGCAGCGCTCATCGACCACTTTCGCCATCACTACGATGTCTATCTCGCGACGGGCGAGGAAGGGTACCTCACCGAGCGGGCCAGGGAGTGGGGGGTGCCGGTTTCGATCCTACGGCATATGACGCCGGCACTCTCACCCCGCGAGATCGTGAACGACGCGCGAGCGTTTTGGGAGATCTGGCGCTGGCTGGGATCGATCCGGCCGGCGATCTTGCACGCCCACTCCTCGAAGGCGGGCGGACTTGGGCGCTGCGCGGCTATCCTGCGACGCGTTCCCACCGTCTTCACTGCACACGGCTGGGGATTCACCGACGGCGTACCATTCGCTCAGAGGGTAGTGATGCTCCCGGCCGAGTGGCTGGCGGCACGCGCCACCGATGCTGTCATCACCGTCTCCCGGGCAGACTACGAACTGGCACGCCGCCATCGTGTCCGGCCACGCGTTCGCATGGTCCCGATTCACAATGGGATCAGCAAGGATGCGCCTCAGTCGGTGCCGATCGCGGACGGGACCGTTCGTCTGGTATGCGTGGCACGTTTCTCACCCCAGAAGAGCCAGGCACTCCTCGTACGTGCTCTTGAGGAAATCGACGAGCCGTGGCACCTTAGCTTCGTCGGGGATGGTCCCCTCGAAGATGAAGTCCGGCAGATGGCGGCCGACCGAGGCCTCAAAGGCCGTGTTGAATTTCTCGGCGCCCGAGACGACGTCGACGGCATCCTGGCCCGGTCACACGTTTTCGTGCTGCCATCCAACTGGGAGGGTTTCCCCCTCACCATTCTCGAAGCGATGCGAGCGGGCCTTCCCGTCATCGCCTCTGATGTGGGAGGTGTTCGCGAGGCGGTGGTGGATGGTGTGACCGGATATCTCGTTGCGCGCGACGACGTCCACGCCCTGGCCGGACGGCTGCGGCGACTGATATGCGAACACGGGCTCCGTGCAAAACTCGGACGCCAGGCTCGCGACATGTTTCTCAGCGAGTTCGTCGACACCAAGATGTTCGACAAAGTTCAGGCTGTCTACTCGGCACTCGCAGGATCTTCACGCCGCCGACCAGCCGCTGCGACTGGAACGGCATCGGCACGGTGATGCACCGCATCGCTCAACGCAGCGGGTCGACGGCGACCCGCCGGTTGCCAGGCCGTTGCGGCAGCAGCCAGGCGAAGACGAGAGGGCACCGGTGATCATCGAATTCGTCGGGGCCTCCGGCTCGGGCAAGACCTCGCTCGCTCGCCAGGTGGCTCGCCTGCTGGGAGACACGCACAATGCGGTCATCGCGTCCGATCTTGTCCTGAGTCATCCACACCTCAAGAAGATCGCCACTCCGACGGCCCGCAACGTCATAGCCGATCTAAGTGCCCTCATCGAAATGTTGCGCCTGAACGGCGAGCACCGGACTTTCCTGGCGTATGCCCTCCGACGGCTCAAGCGCCATCGACCCAGGACCTTGCAGACGCTCAACTACGTTCGCAGCGTCGTGCGTCGGCTCGGCGTGGACGAGATAGCGCGACGCCGGGGCCGAGGAATGGTGGTGCTCGCCGATGAGGGGATCGTGCTCGCCTCCTACCTGCTGTTCGTCTACGGGAATTCCGGCTTCGACGGGGACGATCTGGCCGAGTTCGTCGGGCTGGCGCCGCTGCCCGACGGGATCGTGCACGTGAGAGCACCGCTCGAGTCACTGGTGCGCCGCACCTTCTCCCGAATCGACCCGCCTCGAGAGCTGCGGGGCCGCGACAAGAAGAGCGTATCACAGCTTCTCGGCAGCGCCGTCGACATGTTCGAGGGGCTGGTCGCGACCGCTCCGCTTCGCGACCGGGTTCTCGAGGTGGAGAATCTCGGTGGCGCGGCCAGACAGCAAAGACTGGCCGCGCGGATCGCGGACTCTATACTTACGCTGCGACAACCCGTCGGCCTGGCGACTTCGAAGGCCATGGATGACCCCGGCAAGGAGGCCTGAGACGTGCTGCGAGTGGTGGGAGAACTTGCCAAAGAGCTCAACGAGGGGCGGATACGGTATTGCCATTGGAAGAGTAACTGGGCGCTGGGCGAGAGCATCCGCGGTGATGGAGATCTCGATCTGCTGGTGCATCGCGAGGACTCGGGGCGTTTCCGGGAGATCCTCGAGAGCTTGGGATTCCGGCCGGTCGTAGACGCTGCCAACCCTCCGTTCCCCGCCGTGGAGCACTTCCACGCCATGGATCCAGACAGCTCCGCGATCGCGCACGTGCACGCTTACTACCGGGTCGTCACCGGTCAGAGTCTGGTGAAAAACTACCGGCTTCCGATCGAGGCGATGCTGCTGGAGAACACACGAGAAGACGAGTCATCCCTGCGAGTCCCTATCAAGGGAGCCGAGCTGGTCGTTTTCACGGTGCGCATGTCGGTCAAGCACGCTTCGCCGTTCGAGTTGGTGCTCTTGCGCCGGCAATGGAAGCGGATCCAGGCCGAGGTCGCGTGGCTGCTCGACGAGTCCGCGCTGGACTGCGCCCTGGAGCTGCTGCCCAAATGGCTGCCACAGCTCGACAGGGTCACATTCGAGCGGGCGGTTCGCGCGCTGGAACGACCCGCACCCCTGGGTACACGGATCGCGATGGGGCATCGGGTCCGCCGTCGTCTGCGCCCATTCGCCCGCTACGGAGCGATCCGGGCCATGACCACCGAGATCCGCAAGTTCTTCAATTTGTTCTCCCATCGACTGCGTGGATCCAAGAAGGGTCTAACGCCTATCGCCGGCGGGGCAGTGATCGCTTTCGTCGGGCCCGAGGCATCGGGCAAGTCCACCCTCGCGGACAAGATCCGCACTTGGCTGCGCGGTCACTACACCGTCGAGCGCATCCACGCGGGTAAACCGCCCGGCACGTTACTGACGGCTCTGCCGAATCTCATGGTACCGTTGATGCGGCGGCTGGCTCCGTCCGTTCGCTCGACAACCGTCGAAGCACGGATCGCCAGTTCCGAGAAACCTCCCGCGGTGTCGACGCTGTTCGCACTCCGCTCCGTCAGCCTCGCCTGGGATCGGCGAGCGCTCCTCCTGAAGGCTCACGCGAACGCCGCGAGAGGGAGAATCGTCCTGTCCGATCGGTATCCCTCTCGGCCCGGAGCGATTGACGGGCCTCAGCTCGCCCGCATCCTCGGGTCACCGCACCATTCAGCCTGGTTGCGATGGCTGGCTCGATTGGAAAGCAGACTCTACACCGACATTCCGCGGCCCGACCTGGTTATCTACTTGTCTGCACCTCTGGATACGACTCTCGCGAGGAACCTGGCGCGCGACAAGACCGAGGAAGACACCTATGTTCGCAAGCGCCACGCGCGAGCTGCCGATTTCGAATTCGATCACACAACGGTCCACCGAATCAACACCGACCGACCGCTGGACGATACCACTCGAGAGGTCAAACTGGCCGTGTGGAGGATGCTATAGGGAGCGTCACGTTAAACCACGCTCCAAGCTCCGCCCAAGCAGACAGTTGACGCAGGGGGAACAGAACTTGCTAACACTATTCGGCCGGCGATGAGGGATGCAGTACTGGAAGAGCCAGGGTCGGGCTCCCGCAAGCGAAGCGAACCGCTTCCGGCACTGGGTCAGCCACAACCAAGTAGATCTCCCCAGAAGTTCTCAGGAATGGCGAAACAGAATCAGCAAGTACAGTCAAAGGCTGGTCATCAAACGTCCGCGGCCCGGCGAGCGAATTCATACCCCATCGCCGGCAGGGATCCTCTAGCCGGTGGGATCGCTGGCTCGAGACCCGTCCAACACAATCGAGAGAACGACCGGCATCACCCAACGGCTATCCACATGACAGACCACGCGAAACCAAAATTGGCGATCTTCATGCCCGAATTATTCGGCGCGGGAGGTCAGCGCTCCATGCTTAACCTCGCCCATGGCATAGCCGCGCTGGGCTATCCGATGGACTTGGTGTTGGCCAAGGCCAAAGGCGAGTTTCTCAGCGAAGTGCACGAGCCTGTAAATGTCGTCGACCTGAACGCGTCTCGGGCTCTGACCAGCGCCCCCGCTTTAGTACGCTATTTGAGACGCGAACGGCCAGCGGCAATGCTGTCAGTATTCGGATTCCTCAATGTTGTCGCGCTACCAGCCTGGCGGATGTCCCGAGTCAAGACGCGAATGTTCGTCTGTGAACAGAACACCGTATCTATGGAAGCAGGAAACGCGTCATCTTGGGGCACGCGCGTTACCCCGCATCTGATGAGACGCTTTTACCCTTGGGCCAATGGTGTCGTGGTTGTGTCCAGAGGAGTAAAGGACGACATGGTCAGACTGACCAATCTTCCGCGCCGACACATCACGGTGATCTATAATCCATCTGTGGTGAGCGCTGAAGTACAAAAGAAGGCAAGCGAGTCTCTGGATCACCCGTGGTTCAAACCGGCTCAGCCCCCTGTATTGCTCGCCGTGGGTCGGCTGCAGCCACAAAAGGACTACCCATTGCTGCTCAGAACGTTTGCACAGGTGCGACAGACTCTGCCGGCTCGATTGATGATCCTCGGGGAGGGGAAAGAGCGCCCTATGCTCGAGGCAATGATCAAGGAACTCGACCTGCAGAAAGATGTCAGCCTGCCAGGCTTCGTCATGAATCCCTATGCCTACATGGCTCGGGCCTCGCTGTACGTCCTTTCCTCCCGCTGGGAAGGTCTGCCCACCGTTTTGATAGAAGCGCTTTGTTGCGGCACTTCAGTAGTCGCAACTGATTGTCCAAGCGGGCCGCGAGAGATACTCAGGGGCGGAAAGTACGGTCGCCTGGTTCCGGTTGGTGATGAGACGGCCTTGACCCATGCGATAACGGCGGCTGTCGAAAAGCCGTCACCAC
>JASFLD010000265.1:0-6208 GCA_050118275.1 Gemmatimonadales bacterium | reverse complement strand
TGCAGCGGCCGATTCGGCGGGACGAACACCGAGCCGGCCGCCAGGTACTGCTCCGCCTCCGCTCCCTGAGGGCGCGGCGAATCGTTCTCGTCCTTCCAATCTTGCAGAGCATCAAGCAACTCCGAGCCCCGGCTTTCGCCGAACAGGCCCTCGAAGAACGACCGCAAAACCAACTCGTCGGACGCGTTCAGGTCGAGGCGGGAGTTCAGGTCGAGTATCGCCACCTGGAACCAAGCCTGACCAATGCGACGCTCGCGGAGCGCCGCCAGTTCCTGGTCGAGACGCTGGAAGACGCGCGCTTGCTCCTCGATGGTTCCGGCTTCCGCCATCAACTGCTGCAGCCGCGTCGTGGCCGCCACCACCCCACTCTCCGCGGCGTAGCGCGCCAGCGACCTCGCTCGCACGGTGGTGACCACATCCATGCTCGATCGCGACGCCGCCACAACCCCGACGGCGATGGCGCCCAACACGATCACGACCCAGAGGACCAGCATGAGCGCCACGCCCCGGCGGTCGTCCGCCAGGCAGGTTCGTCTCAGGCGGAGGGGGCTACACCGACCGCCGGCTCGGCGACCACATCCCGCGGCTCGGATCACCATTGTACACCACCCAGCGGCAGCCAGAGACGCTCCGACGGAGCCATGGGTCCTTCCTCAGTCCAGTACGTCAGCTCCACGGCAGCCGGCACGAAGCGCGCGTATTCCCACGTCTCGCTCCAATCCTCCGCCCCGAACTGTCGGTCGAGGACCCGGACATCCAAGCCAGTCACACCCGGGATGCCGACGATCCTGCGCCCGGGTACCACTGCTCCCACCGGACGCGCCGACAATACCAGACCCTCTCCAGTAGCCTCGAGCGTGACGATCCAGTCCGAGTCCGCCGTGAGCGGCGGCATACTCCCGGCAGTGACGAACGTGACCCGATCGGCCGGCCGACCGCCGACGAACCGCTCTTCCAAATAGAACGCGGTGTCCGCGTACGTCGCCGCCGGCCGCGTGTTGCGAAAGGCCTCTTGCAGCATCGTGCGCCAGGCCTGGCGCGCCCGAACCTCTCGCCCCTTCGCCTCCAAACGCTGCTGCGTATCTACGGCCACTCCGGCCGCCCCGTATACGAGCAACGCCACGACGCCGGTCAGAACTATAGCTACCAGCAGCTCGAGCAGGGTGAAGCCCGACTCCACCGCGCGGGTTGCCGCCAGCCGCGTCGAACCGTCGCGTCTCACGGGCCCGCCTCGAACAGGCGGCTCACTTTGAAGCTTCCACCCTCCGGCAGGTAGACGACCACGGTGACCAACCGCAACCCGGCGTCCCAAGGTCGTATTTCCACGGCCCGCTCGAAGCCATCGCTCAGCGGTTGTCGACCCACCGGCAGGGTTGCCGGTTCGATCTTCACCGCCTCCATGGCGTCTTCCGCGTAAGCCACGGCCCGCGACCAAACCTCCGCTTCACGCGTTCCTCGGACGGACGCGGTGAACACCTCCAGGTAGCCCAGGATCACCAGTCCCAGGATGACCAGCGCCACCATGGTCTCCAGAAGCGTCAGGCCGTCGCCCCCGTATCCACCGCGACGCCGTGAGCGTTTCGAACGGACGAGGAGCGCACAGGCCGTCGGGCGCCGCCGGCTCATGGGCCCTCGACCTCGCAAGTCAACGGATCGACTCGCACCAGCGACGCTGCTCGCGAGCTGCGAACGTCCAGCGCGCAGGTTCCGATGGGCGCGAGCACGAGTCTGAATCGAGGACCGTCGTAATCCGGCAATTCGCCCTCCGCCAATCGGCCCTCTTCGAGCGAAGCGGCGCCAGTCACCGACCACCGCCCTTCCGGACCCATATCGAGATAGAGATTCTCTCCCCGCCGCTCGGCCAGGTGGCGTGCGCCACGCACGACCGTGGCCAGGCCGGCCTTCTCCCTGTCCGGGAGAATGAAGACGGGGGCGGCCAGAGCGGCTACGAGCCCGAGCAGCAGAAGCACGACGATGACCTCGACCAGTGTGAAACCGCGGCGCGGGCGCCTCACCCGCATCTGCCCGCCGCGTAACGCCGAAGCCCGGAGAACGGCCGTAGCTGACGGCCGCAACCTGAAGGTGGCGGTCTCGAACGTCGCGCCGCCAAACGGTTCCACGACTCGGGCTTTTGGGCGTGAACGTCTCACCGAGGGGTACTCGACAGATGGAAGAATCAAGAACGTGCCCGGGGCCGCCGGGCCAGTTGATGATGTTCGCTGCGCGTGGAGGTGTCAACTTTTACCCGCGCAATCGGACTGTTGTCTGTGCTGTGGCTTGGGCCGTCGATTCCCACTTGCCTGGCACAGAAGTTGACGCTAGAAGTAGCCGATACCGAGAAGGCCAGAGCGTTTCCTTCCTCTAGCCGGAGGTTTACGTGAGACTGTATCGAAGCTCGGGGCTGGCGGTACTCGCCGCGTCGGCCCTCGTGATTGCCGCCGCGACGCTGGGCGGTCCCGGCGTCCTCCAAGCGCAGGGCACGCGGCTCAATTACGTGAATGCCGACATACGGGACGTCATCCGCTCGCTGGGTACCGTCCTGGGGGTGAATATCCTGCTGAGCGAAGAGGTCCCGGCCGAGCGAGTCACCTACACGACGGCCCAGCCTGTCTCGCCGACCCAGGTGGGGGCTGTCCTCGAGGCGATCCTCGAGAGCGAAGGTCTGGTTCTGGTGCAGCGCGGTCCCGTGGCGGAAGTCATGACCATCGAGCGGGCACCGGCCACGGGGCCCATCCACATCGGCAAGCAACTGCCCACCCCACCGCCGTTGGGCCTGATCACCCAGATCGTGCCGCTCCAGTTCATCAGCGCCGACGAAGCCATCGCGGTGATCAGCCAGTTGGCCAGCCCGCTGGCTCGCATCGAGATCGTTCCCCGCTCCAACTCGCTGCTGATCACGGACTTGTCGAGCAACGTGGCGCGTTACCTGGAACTATTGAGCGAGCTGGACGTTCGCTCCGAGGGCGAGGGTGGGCTGCGGACCTACGTCTACCGACTGAAGCACGCCAACTCCGCCGTGTTGGCCACCACGTTGGGCCAGATCTTCGGCGCGGCAGTTCCTGCGGTACAGGCGCCCACAAGGTCACAGTCGTTGGCGGACCGCAGCCTGTCCAACACACTCGAGACGTTCCAGCGGCGTGAGCTTCAGTCGCTCGAACAGCGACGCAGTATGGAAATCCCGATCCAGCTACAATTGACGGGTCCCGACACCGCCGGGGCCGCCGAGGACATGAGCGGGCTCGTCGGTGCCACCACCATCGTGCCCGACCTGGCGACGAACTCGCTGGTCATCCGCACAGCGCCACCCAACTATCCGGTGCTGCAGGAGACCATCGAGTCGCTGGACGTCCGGCCGGCGCAAGTCCTGCTGGAGGTACTGATCGCCGAGATCCGGCTGGACAAGTCGACCCAGTACGGCATCAACTGGTTCGTCTTCAGCGCCGGCGGCGACACCGAGGGCACCGCCCGACTCGGAGTGCCCGCGTTCAGCGACAGCGCCCTGGCCGGCGTTGACGACTTCTTGGCCCGGATAGTCCACTTCGGTTCGGACATCGACGCCAGGGCTGTGGTAACCGCGCTAGGCGCCAAGGCCGACGTGCAGGTGCTCTCGACCCCGCACGTGCTGGCGCTCAACAACGAAGAGGCCCGTATCCTCGTCGGCAACGAGGTCCCCTTCAGCCAGTCGGCGCTCACCGGCATCGGCGGCGATCTGCGAGACCAGTCGGTTCAGTACCGGAACGTGGGCACTCAGCTGACCATCATCCCGACGATCAACGAGGACGGCTACGTCTCATTCCGCATACTCCAGGAAGTCAGTCAGCTGACGCAACAGACGGTGGAAGCCGCCCTGGGCGCCCAGATCATCTCCACCCGCGAGGCCGAAACGAGCGCGCTGGTGGCCAACGGCGAGACCATCGTGATCGGCGGCCTCATCGATACCCAGGACGAGGTTACGGAGAGCGGGGTCCCGCTGCTGAAGGACATACCGCTGCTGGGCTATCTGTTCAAGAGTCAGAAGACGCGAAAGGTCCGTACCGAGCTGGCGATCTTCGTCACGCCCTTCGTGGTGTTCAATGACGAGGATGCCGCCGAGCTATTGGAGCGCGAGCGCGGCCGGCTGCAAAACCGTGAGCAGATCGACGAGGCGCTGCCGCCGCCCCAAGACTAGTCATCCTCCGTTGGACGTATAGGAACGGCGCATCCGGTTAGTCCGTCCCCCGACCGGCCTGCTCGCACCGTGTTCTCGCGGTCGATGCTCCGCCACCCCCCCGGGGTTCCCTTCTAAAACAAGTACGATTCTTATAATCATCAAAGACCACCGTGTCAAGGTTCCGTCCAACGAGCACGACCCCGACGACGGCCCGCAAGCAAGCCCGGTTTTCGGCCCGGCCATAGCCGCAGGCTCCCCCAGCGACGTGGATCGCACGGCCGTCCAATACCACCTGAAGGTCCGAATTGTGTGGCATTTTCCCACCCACACTGTTGTTCCCCGCCCACAGTTGACGAGGTCGACTGTAAACGAATCCAGTAGGACAAGCGCCAAATCCGTTACAGACGCGTGTCGACCTGTCGAAGCCGCGTCCAACTTCTTGCGGGAAAGAGGCGAAAACGGGTCTGGATTCCCTGGACGGTACGTGTATCGGGCAGTCGGGCCTTGCTTCAAGCATACTTCTTGCTTTCTTCACTGGCGCAACAAGCCATAACTATAGCAATACCAGTTATTTGTAAACAACGTTTACAATCTCTGGCGTGACTGATTGCCCCAATCGCATAGGGTGTTACCGACTGTGCGACTCGAGAGACACACGGTTCGGGTGCGAACCGCACCCGGGAGTTTGCTCTGATAGGCAGCAAGAAGAGATCACCAGATTGGCGGGCGTGTGCGGGTAGGCCAGAGCCCTGGCCAACCGGGCACGTCCGCGCTTCATGCCCGGCAGCGATCCGACTCCTCTTCGAGCTCGAATCACGCCGGACACCCAGGATCCGCGGAGATCCGCCGTTTCCCGACACCTGATGACTTCAGGTCTCACGTTCTGTTTCGCTTCACCCCTTAACCATCATTTGGAGGCAACATGAAACTCACGAGGCGAGACTTCGCCAAGCTCAGCGCGCTGGCCGGCGCCGGCGTCATGACCCCAGCGTGGGCGCGCCGCGCCATGGCGGAAGCGCTGTCGTCGAGCGTAGGAACGCTAAGCGACCCGGCCATGCAGCCCAAGTTCGTCGAGTTGGCCCCTAACGCGCTGGACCCGGGCTTCAAGTTCATGCCGAATCCAGTCAATGGCCAGTACAGCGTCTCTATCCGGGAGAACACCCGCCACGAGACCGGGCTCATCAATCCACGAAACGGCCGGCGCCTGAAGACACCGGTGTGGGGCTATGGCGACGACCGTGGGCCCACCTGGCCCGGCCGTACCTTCGAAGTTCAGAGCGGCGCTACCGAGACTCTTGTCCGCTGGTCGAACGAGCTCCAGGGGAAGAAGCACCTGCTGCCCGTGGATGAGAACCTGCACTGGTGCTACTCGCTGCATGGAGCCAGCTCGGCCAACGGCATCGACTACCGGCAGTACAGCATCAAGAAGAACGGCGTGCCGATCATCACCCACCTGCACGGCGGGAACAGCGACTTCCAGTTCGACGGCAACCCCGAGTTCTTCTACAGCCCCGATGGAATGGTCAAGGGCCCGCAGTGGGACGCCGTCGACGGCGGCTTCACCAACCTGTTCCACTACAACAACAACGTTCCGGCCGGGAACCTCTGGTACCACGACCACGCGCTGGGCATTACGAGGCTCAACGTCTATGCTGGCTTGGCGGGCTTCTACTTCGTCCGCGATAACATGGACACCGGAATGCCCGACAATCAGCTCGACCTGCCGGCCTTCCCGTACGAGCTGGCCTACGCCATCCAGGACCGCATGTTCACGGATAAGGGCGAGCTGTTCTATCCGGCCTTCCCCGACGATCCGTTCTACGAAGGCTTCATCGATGAGGAGGGCGCCGTCCTGCCACCTGAACTCTTCCCCGGCGGCGGCCCCACAGCGCTGGCCGAGTTCTTCGGCGACCACATGGTCGTCAACGGCAAGATCTGGCCGAAGGCCAACGTCGAGCCGCGGAACTACCGCATGCGGCTGCTGAACGGCACCGACAGCCGCTTCCTGGTGCTCCAGTTCGTCGCCGTCAACGCCGGCGACACCGATTTCACCAATGC
>JASFLD010000264.1:0-6256 GCA_050118275.1 Gemmatimonadales bacterium | reverse complement strand
ATACTCGAGCGACATGATGACGATGTCCGACTCCATCCCCTCGCCCTCGACGACGTCGACGACCTTGGCCTCCAGGTCGCGGTCGTGCCCGTAGTATTTTAGCTCTATGAATACTCCGACCCGGCCCTTTGCCAACTCGAGGACGTCTCTCAGGGTCGGCACGCGCTGGTCCGCAAACTCGGGGCCGAAGAAGCTGCCGATGTCCAGCTTGGCCAGATCTTCCTCTGTGGCATTCCAGACCTGCAGCTCCACACCCGCCGACCGCATGAAGTCCCGATCGTGCTGGACGATTACCACACCCTCGGCATTCTCCTGTACGTCCAGTTCCAGCCAGTCGGCGCCATCGGCTATTCCGCGCTGGAACGCCGCCAACGTGTTCTCCGGCGCCAGCGCCGCTCCACCGCGGTGGGCGATGATCTCGGCACGGCCGGTCGCGCCGAGATTTTGTAGCACCCAATACCCCCCCCATCCCACGATGACCAGCGCGGCCAACGCGCTCCAGAGAACGACCGGAGCGGAGAGGCGCACCGATGGCCGCTTCCCCAACGAGCCCGGAGCCGCAATCGCGGGCCGCAACTCGCCGGGCCCGGCGAGACAGCGGTACAGGCGAACGACAAGGAGCGGGAACCACACCGTGGTGAGTACCGCTAACACGAGGTTGGCCAGTCCGGTCAGCACGAGCCCGAAGATCAGCCCGGCCGCCAGGAGGACCAGGTTCGAGCCGTCGCGCGGAACAAGCACGCTAAAGAGCGAGCCGGCAATGAACGTCACCAAGGCCGATGCGAGAGCGATCGCGATGATCCAGCCGAACAGCCAGAGGGTGATGATCAGTCGGGCTCCGTAGGTGACGGTCTCGCTGGCTCGAAGGGCTTGCATGCCGCCCGCGTCCTCGAACAATACCATCGGCAAAGCCAAGAGCCAGCCGGCGATCTTGATGACGATGGCGCCGACCATTGCCAGCAGCAGCAGACCGGCAACCGCCGCCGCAGCCAAGAACTCCGGCGGCCTCTCGGCCAAGTAGTAGTTGATGTCGTAGCCGCGCAGCAGGTACCAATAGAGCGCGCCAAGCGCCGCGAGAAACGGCAAGACGATCAGCAGCAGCCGAACAAACGCGTGACCCGCCAGTCGAACGAGCGCCGGCGCGCGGCGCCAAGCATACTGGAAGGCCGCCAGCCAGGTGACGCTCCGGTTCTCGATCGCGCCAAATCCAATGACCATGAGCTGGCCGGTCTCTGCAAACTTGATGGCCGCTGACACCGCGCCGACGAGCACCAAAGCCATCAATCCGATGGGGTGGACTAGAAACTTCAAGATGCCGAGATCGGTGATCACACCGGTGGTGGTGCGGGCGAGAAAGACCTCCAAGAGGAGACCCAAGGCTGGAGTCAGGATGACGATCCCAAGAACCCTGGCGAGAAAATCGGTCAGTATCAACTGCGGCCACGTGCGCCGGAAGTCGCGCAATGACTCAACCAGGATAGATCCCAGCGTGGGTCTCATGACTGATCAACACTCTGCACTTTGATGCCTATGGTCGAGAGGAACTCAACGGCTCAGTATAGGCCCGCGAGTAGTCGATGGCCAACGGGCTTCGATGGACTTGCCTTAAAACGACCGAACCGACCTCATCGATGGGCAACCAAGCAGGTGAACTAAGCATCACAAAGACAGCTTCCTCAATTAGCCCCGACCGTTCGATCCGCACGGAGAAACCGAATGAGGCCTCGATCCTGCGCGCCGCGTCCTGCCGCGCTACCATTCGCCATGCTCCTCTACTTTGTCGCCCCACTTCCTGTCGAAGCACAGTCGGTATTCGATGCCGCGAGCGAAGGGGACATCGGCGCCCTGCGTCGGCTGCTCTCCGACGAACCGGGCCTCGTCACCCAAACCGACGCACGGGGCCGCACCCCCCTCAACCTCGCTGCGCTTCACGGTCATGTCGAGGTCTGCGCGGCGCTCACCGACGCTGGAGCCGACCTGAACCTCGCGGACAAGGAGGGCGAGACGCCGCTTCACTCGGCAATCCGGCGCAACCACCCGGCCGTCGCCAGCTTCCTGCTCGACCACGGCGCCGACACCGAGCGGCGAAACGAGTATGGCCGTACACCTCTCCTCCTGGTGGCCAGGGAGACGGGGAACATGGCCATGGCGCGGCTCCTCATCGCCGCCGGTGCCGACGTGAACGCCGAGGACCGGTCCGGCGCCACACCGCTGGGCCTCGCGGCATGGCGGGGCTTTCGTGGTCTGGTGAACCTGTTCCTCGATGAGGGTGCCGGGCTGCCCGCCGCAGCGACACCGCAGGCGAAAGTACTCGTGATGTTGAGCGCCGAGAAGGGGCTCGATCGACTCTTCGCCCTCCTCGCTGACGCGGGTGCCGACCTCACCATGCGCAACGACAACGACGGCTCGCTATTGCACTCGGCCAGCCAGGGTGGCTCGGCGCTGGCCGTAGCGCGTCTGCTGGAGGCGGGATTCGACGTGAACGAGCGGGACCGCTACGGACGCGTGCCGCTCCACTACGCGGCAGAGCTCGGGCGCGAAGACGTGGCCCGGACGTTGCTCGACCGTGGGGCGGATATCGACGCCCGTAGCTTGTCCGGCACGTCATCCTACAACACCGCCCAGGCCGTGGATCGCGACGCGATCGCACGTTTCCTTGCAGCGGCGGGTGCGAGCACCGAGCCGCGCCGGTTTCCGGTGCTCGAGGGGCCGTACATGGGGCAAACGCCACCGGTGGCGGGCGCTGAGCCGGCGCCCTTCGCCCTAGACATCATTTCTACCCATCGCTTTCAGCACGGGACCATAGCATTCTCGCCCGACGGAACGGAGGCCTATTGGTCCACCGAAATCGCGCTTCCCGATTCGGGCTACTCCCACGGGATGATCGTCTACTCACAACTCGTGAACGGTCGATGGTCCGAGCCGGCGCCCGCGCCGTTCTCGCGGCTTCGCTGGGGCGACGACGTGCCGATCTTCGCTCCCGACGGCGGGCGCCTCTACTTCCTCTCGGCCCGCCCGACGGGCGTCGACGATGGTGAGCAAGCGGAGCGGATCTGGTACGTGGCCCGCGGCAGCCAAGGCTGGTCCGAGCCCCAAATCATCGAGGGCGGGCCCAACACGCTGGATCTCCATTGGGAGTTCTCGGTGGCGGCGAAAGGCAGCATCTACACGCCGGGCGATGGCGAAATCCATGTGTCCCGGCTGGTGGACGGCGTCTACCAAGCGCCGAAGAACCTGGGCGAGCCGGTGAACAGCGACGCAAACGAGATGATGCCGTTTATCGCGCCCGATGACAGCTACCTCATTTTCGCGCGCGCCCGCCACCCGGAGAACCTGGGCTACATCGACCTGTGGATCAGCTTCCGAGACGAATCCAGTGGATGGACCGTTCCGGTGAACCTGGGGCAGCCGGTGAACACGAGGGCCAACGAGATCTGTCCCATCGTTTCGCCCGACGGGAAGTATCTATTCTTCAACAGCAGCCGCGCCGGAAACGACGACAACTACTGGGTGGACGCGAGCTTCATCGAAGCGTTGCGGCATCAGACGACCCGCTGAGGCGACCGGCGGCACGGCTGGCTGCACATCCACGGCCTCGCGTCGAGGGCGTGCGTCGAGCAGAACGTCGACGACCGTACGACCCTCAGGAACCGAAACGGAAATCTATCGGGTAGCGAACGACTCCAGCCGGCGGCGCCTCCACCGACTCACCGCCCTCCTCCCAATCGGCGGGGCAGAGCTTCCCTGTCCGCTCCACGAGCCGCAGAGCATCCAGAGTTCGTAGAGTGTCCTCGATCCTCCGACCTACGTCGGTATCGTTCACCGTCTGGTGCCGTACGATTCCTTCCCGATCGATGAGAAAAGTGGCGCGGAGAGCGAAACCTTCGTCCGACAGGACGCCGTAATCGCGCGAGATCTGCTTCGTCAAGTCGGCGACAAGCGTGAAGCGGATCGGACCGATCCCGCCGTTCGCGACCGCCGTCTTCTTCCAAGCCAAATGCGTGAAGTGAGAGTCCACCGACACGCCGACAACCTCGCACTCGCGCTCGCGGAACTTCTCAATGCGGCTGTCGAGCGCCAGCAGCTCTGAGGGGCAGACGACCGAGAAGTCGAACGGGTAAAAGAACAACACGACGTAGCGGCCGCGCAGGTCCGCCAGCGAGAAGTCCTCACGAACGCTGTCATCGTGCAGCACGGCCTTGGCCCGGATAGCGGGCGCCTCGCTCGAGACCAGCGTGCTCATTCGTTCACTCCGGACTCCGACGCCTGTGCCGCGATTTCCCGGCGCACCCCGTCCATGTCCAATGAGCCGACTTGCCGGAGCAGATCGTCCAACGCAGCCTCGGGCAGATAGCCGGGTTGTTCGGCCACCATGATGCGGTCACGGATGACGATGAGCGTCGGAATAGACTTCACGCCGAAGGCGCGGACCAGAGGCTTCGCCTCATCCGAGTTCACGCGACAGAAAGCGAGATCCGGATGGGCATTGGCTGCCGCCTCGAACAATGGCGCGAACTCCCGGCACGGCGCGCACCACACAGCCCAGAAGTCGAGCACAATTGTATCCGTCTCGTCCAGAACCCGCTCGAGGTCCGCTTCGCTTTTCAGAGTCATCACAGTCATGAGAGTCACGGCCGAGTGGTGGGCCGGGCGGGACAGTTCCCACCCGGTCCCGACCCGTTCGGTTTGCCTCAGCCACCCTCGGCCATGTGGATCTCGCTGTGGGCCACGCAGCCTTCCTTCTGGAAGTCCTCGCTCTTCGGATCGACATCCGAATCGCACAGCCAGTACTCGCCGTGCTCATCGACATACACTTTGATGGGACGCGTGCCGGGCTTCAGGATGCCCTTGCCGATGTGCAGTTTCGTGGTCTCCTCCATTTGGCTCCCTCCTCATCGTGAGATGACGTCGTAGGTCTGAATACCGAGCTGTCCTGCCGAAACTGTGCCGAGAAGATACACGACTATCCACCATATGTCAAGGACAATAAATGGACAGTCACGATTCGTGGCCTCACGGTCGGGTCGGCAACCCTGGGACGGCACTTGAACCCGATTCAGTACTCTGCTGCCCCGTAATGACTTCAGAGATCTGAAACACAGGCGGCGTGAGCCGATAGACCGGGTGCTGCGCCGCTGGGCCGCGAACCCCGGTTTGGGCAAGACACGAGCTTCGCGTCGCGCCAGGCGTCGCCGCGCAAGCAGGGCGTGGCGCGTGATCTTGATCGACATGGCACCGGAATCGTAATATGCGCAGCGATCCCAGCCTGATCGATGCTCTTCGTGCGAGAGGTGCGGCCGGCCCAGCGGGCGCGACGATCTCGCTGCGGCCCAACCGGGAGGAGGATGCCGGATGAGCGAGCGCGAGGGTATCTCGGCACTCTGGATGAAGGAGGACTGGTGGGCGGTATGGTTGGGGCTGGGGATCATCGCGGTGGCGACGCTGTTCTTCTATGTCGGCGGCACCCTCGGGCCCTTGGCGGTGAGCCCACCCAGAGACTGGACGGCCTTGTCTCAGGTCACGGCTCACGTCGCCGGAAACTGGCCGTGGTACTTTCTGCTATTCGTGGTGTTCGGCGCGATCTTCACCGTCGCAACCTCGATCATGGGACACCAGGCCAAGCAGTTCGTACCCGGGTTCGCGCTGATCTTCCTCGTCTCGGTTCTGATCCTCGTGGTCAGCCAGAGCCAGTTCTTTCATACTTACAGTTTGGAGGCGCCTCTGGTGGCGCTGATCCTGGGACTGCTGGTGGGGAACTTCGTCAAGCTCCCCGAGTGGCTGGACGCATCGCTGCGGACCGAGTTCTATATCAAGACGGGGATCGTCCTCCTGGGCGCCACGCTTCCCCTCACCCTGATCATCACGGCCGGGCCGATCGCCTTCCTGCAGGCGACGATCGTGTCGGTGTGCACCTGGCTGATCATGTTCTTCGTCGCGACTCGCGTCTTCAACCTCGACAAACGCTTCGGGGCCGTGCTGGGGGCGGGGGGTGCCGTGTGCGGCGTGTCGGCGTCGATCGCCGTGGGTGGCGCGGTGAAGGCAGACAAGGAGCATGTGGCGATCAGCATCTCGATCGTGTCGCTGTGGGCGCTGGTGATGATTTTCTTCCTGCCACTGGCCAGCAAAGCGCTGGGCCTTCATCCCGGCGTGGCTGGGGCCTGGATCGGCACCAGCGAGTTCGCCGATGCGGCGGGCTACGCTGCCGCCCAGACGATCGCTTCCGCCAGCGGCAACGAGGCCGCGATCCAAACGTTCA
>JASFLD010000263.1:0-6257 GCA_050118275.1 Gemmatimonadales bacterium | reverse complement strand
ACCTGACCGACTACTGCCTCGACACGTCCGAGCGGACGGTGGAGCGCTATTGGCAGCTGGGGGATGAGCTCTGGACGCGTTTCAACCGGGCCTTTTAAGAATCAGTGTTGAACCATTACCGCCACATGCTTCGGATGCCGAGCGTCTGGATCGCGAACCCGAGGAGGCTTTAAATGGGCGGGAAGGCGAGGGTACCGAGGACGGACACGAGCAAGAAGGGCGGACGGAAGCCGACGTCACCCACGCCGGAAGTGCTCCTGAAGGCAAAAGCCAAGGCTGACCTGGTCGAGGTCCCGGCTCGAAACGTCCTCGCCATCGAAGGGGCCGGCGCCCCGGAAGATCCGGCGTTCGCGGCCGCGATCGGCGCGCTGTACGGGATCGCATACACGCTCAAATTCGCGCGGAAGAAGGCCGGACTGGGTGATGACAAGGTCGGCGTGCTCGAGGGCGAGTGGTGGAGCGAGGGCGACGACCCGTATTTTCTTGCTGCTCCGCGCAGCTCGTGGCGCTGGCGGTTGCAGATCGCGGTCCCCGCGGGCGTGAAGAAGGCCGAGGTTCGTTCCGCGATCCAGGCGGCGACGACCAGGAAGGGTGGCAAGCTGGAGGCCAGCCGCGAGGCCGAGCGCATCGAGTTGGTGACGATGGCGAAGCGGCGCTACGGCCGTATACTGCACATTGGCCCTTACGCCGACGAGCCGAGCAGCATCGCCAAGCTTGAGGCCCTGCTCGACAGCGAGAACCTGTCGCGCGAGGCCCGGCACCTCGAGGTTTACTTGTCGGACCCGAATCGGACGGCTCCCGAGAAGCTGAAGACCGCGCTGCTCGTTCCCATCCCGGCCTGAGTCGGCGGCCCCCGCGCTGCGCGAAAGTCGCCGGCTACTTCGATCCGAGCAGATGCCGGTCGAAGAAGTCGTCGGTGGCGTTGAACGCCTCGATCCAGCGATGGAACAGCAGCGAGTCGTGCACATCGTCCGGGAAGACGATCAGCTCGTACGGTACCTCATGGGCCCGTAGCAGCTGCACCAGCCCCACCGTCTGCGAGAAGTCGACGTTCCGATCGTCGTCGCCGTGGATCAGCAACACCGGTGACGTCCAGGTGTCGATGGCGGAAATCGCCGACGAGTTGTACATGATGCTGTCGCGCGGCTCCAGGCCGCCGTAGAGGTGGACACCCGCCATGTCGACGCCGGCCTTGAAGATGTCCGAGTTGCGCGCCAGCCCCTGAGCCGTGAGGATGCCGCCATACGACAGGCCCCAGAGGCCGACTCGCTCGGGGTCCACATCCGGACGCGATTGCAGGTACTTACCCGCGGCGTAGATGTCCTGGTACTCGGAGTTGCCGCGCCGACCGTAGTCCTCGATATCGCGGAACGCCGTCCCGTACCCGATGCCGCTCCGGTAGTTCACCGATAGCGCCACGTAGCCTTTGTTGGCGAAGTACTGGCTCATCGCATAGGCCATGTGATAGAAGTGCATATAGTGGTAGCCGAGCAGCATCTGCCGCCGCGAACCTCCATGGATGAAGATCAGCGCCGGCCGCCGCTCGCCCGGTCTCAGGTCCGGCGGCAGGAATAGCTGGGCGTGGAACTGCAGGCTATCCGGCGAGGTGATTACCACGTTCCGTGGGACGACGTGCGCGCTCTGTGGGAATTCGGGCGGCAGACTCGTAATGACACGCAGGTTGTCGCCGTCCGCCTCGCCGACCGCCACGCTCTGCGGTTGCTTCGGCCCGGCCTGCAGCACAGCGACCTGCTTGCCGCTAGCGAGTACGGCCGGGTACGTCTCGAGCATCTCTCCCTTGGTCAGCTGCTTCGGCCCGCCGCCGTCGATCGGGACCCGCCAAAGGTGGCGTCTGTCGATGTCCTCGATGTTGGTCGCGTAGTACAGGTAGCGGCCGTCGGCCGAGTAGGCGATTTGCTCCACCATCCCTTCGCCGGGCGTCAAATCCTCCGGTTCGCGCTTCGGGTCCTTAACCGAGATCGCGTAGCGATGTCCTTCCCACTCCCCCGGCTCGGAGCGGAAGACGATGTGGTCGCCTATCCAGTCGAGAGAGCGGATGTCGGTGAAGCGTTCGTCCTGCGGCCAGCTGTGCCACAGCCGCCGGCCTACTCCGGTGCGGGCTGTTGCTATCCATATCTCCAGCGTGTGACCGCCGGCGAAGCCCGCGCGCTCGAGGCCATCGGGCAGTACGGTGTCGGGCTCCTGGCGCCGCCGCCACCAGGGTACGCGGTCGCGTGACGCGCCGAACGGCAGACCCGGCCGCCGGATGAACGCCACGTGGGTCCCTTCAGGTGACCAGGCCGGCGACATGTCGCGGTCGACGCCGGGCGCCATGTAGACGATGGTGCGCCGCTCGAGGTCGTAGATTCCGATGTAGCTGTGGTCGTCCCGCGTGCTAACAAAGGCGATGCGCCTGGAGTCTGGCGACCAGACTGGACCTCGGTTGTCGCCGAACGCGACGAAGAGCGGGCCGGCGGTCTCCGAATCGAAGCCGGCCAGCGCGGCCGGCTCCACCGGCGCGCTGTAGATTTGACCGTCCTTGGTGTAGGCGATCCAGCGGCCATCGGGTGAAAGCACTGGATCCCAGGCCTCGGCGATGCGCCACGGCTGGCCGCCGCTGCTGCGCACCGCCCAGGCGGCGCGCTCGGCACCTTCAGGATCGCTCGTTGGGTTGGCGATCCACCCCTCGCGGTTGGGGTCGTGCCCTCTCACGAACAGGAGAAGCGACCCGTCGTCGGAGATCTGCAACTCCGACAGGTCCGTCCCGTCGTCTTGGAGGAAACTCGTCAGTCGCACCGGCACGAAGTCCGGCGCCGCCGCCGTGTAGACGTTCCGCATACCTCGTTCGTACTCGATCCAAGCGATGCGGTCCGCCCGCTTCGCGGAGATCAAGTTGAAAGCGTAAGGCGGCGAAAGGACTTCTTCGATCGTGAAGCGCTGCTGGGCGATCAGCGGCGCGGAGCATGCGACGAGGAGCGCGATGGACGCGAGAAGCGATTGCGCCAGAGTCCGATGAACGGCCTGGCCGGGGTGGCCTACGAGGGTCTCGTGGACCCACCGAGATGGGGTGGAAGATAGGCGGCCTGTCTGTTTGTTAAGCATCGTTCTCTCCGTGAGGATCACTGTTGCACAGACGGGACGGCTGCCGCCGTCACCTTGTCGAGCGTCTCCGCCAAGGGAGTCGTTGTAGCCAGCTCACTCAACTTCGCTGAAGGTTTGCCGACCTGCAACTCGGTTGGAGCCAGGGGGAGACCGAAGCGCGAACGCCCGCCGACGCTTGATTGAAGGGGCCGCGCGAGGCGACTGCCTTCGGATCGCTGGTGACCCGAACGGGGCGTGCCGCTTGGGTGCAAGCGGCAGAACCGGGCAGCAGGGAGGACGGGGTTGGGGCCTTTACACGCCGTTTCACATAGATATATTGCTATACATGTATCCGTGGCCGCTGCCCCCAACCGACGGCCCTCACACTCGAACCGAACACCAGAATGCCTGCTTACGATTACGTCTGCGAGGATTGCGGCGCGCCTTTCGAGATCCGCGCCTCCATGTCCGCCTATTCCCAGGGCTTGAAGCCCACGTGCCCCGAGTGCGGGTCGCAGAACGCCGTTCGGAAGTTCGGCGCCGTCAACGTACTGACCCGCTCGTCGGGGGGCTCATCCTCTTCGGCGGGTTGTGGACTTTCCGGATTCACCTGAGCGAACTGAGTCCGCCCGGTCCGGGTGGCCTCGACGCCTTGCCGATCTCGACGCTTCGGCTAGCTTAATCGCCATGATCCTGCATGGGTGTGTGCCGGGGCGTCGGTGGACGCCCCGCACTGTCATGTATAAGAGACAGCAAAGGGGAGGAACCGATCATGCGCTCCACTCGTACAGCCCTGTTCGGCGCGCTGCTCGCCCTCAGCGCCACGGCTTGCTCGTCGGTCCGCTACAACAACGACTTCGATCCGTCGATCAACTTCGCCGACTTCAGCACCTACGCTTGGCTCGAGGCGGAGGGTCAAGCCGAGGCGAACCGCGGGGTCGACGAGTTCACCGAGCGGCGCATCGTGGCGGCCGTCGATAACGAGCTGGCGGCCAAGGGCTACAAGAAGGCCACGTCCGGCCAGCCCGACATCCTGATCAACTTTTACGTCACGACCGAGAAGAAGATGGACGTCGACACGTACTACACCGGTTGGGGTTACTACGGGTGGTACGGCGGCACGCAGACGACCGTGCGGCAATGGACCGAGGGTACGCTGGTCATCGACTTCATCGACACGGCCGAGAAGGATTTGGCCTGGCGTGGCTGGGCGCAGGGCGAGCTGCAGCACAGCCTGAGCCCTGAGGAGCGGACCCGCAGGATCAATACGGTCGTCGCGGGAATCCTCAAGCAATACCCGCCTAACTCCTGACGGCGACCGACGGATTCGTCGACCGCGTCGGACAGAGGCAATTCTGGTTCGTGGGGAGCGGCGCAGTGACGCTCCCCATTTTGTTGTTGGGCCGTGGTCGGCGTACTGAATCGGCTCGTGGTGGACCGACCTTCGTGTCGCCGGGTCGCTGACTGCTTGGGCCGGCGAACGAGTAGAGAGGACTGGCAATGCAGATATCGAAACGGTCGAACGTCCGCCGCAGGTTGAACCGTAGCGGGTTGAGCGGCGTACTACTGCTGACGTGGCTGGCGGGCGGCTGCTCTCACGATCCGGCAGCGAAGGCCGATGTCGTGGCGACCATCGACGGGGATCCCGTCACGATGTCGGATCTCGAAGCGCGGATCGGCGAGCGGCTGAGCACACTGGAGTACGAGTATCGCAAGCAACGCTACGAGCTGCTCGAGTCGGCGCTCCAGGATGCCGTCCGGGATCATCTCGTGGAGCGGGCGGCGGCGGCGCGTGGTATCACGGCCGATGAGTTGATTGCCAGCGAAGTCGACAGCCAGGCAAAGGTCAGCGAAGAAGAGATTCACGCCTGGTACGAGCAGAACAAGTCGGCGTTGGGTGGGCGGAGCCTCGATGAGCTGTCGGAACCGATCGGGCGGTATCTCCGCGACAATAGACGCGAGCGGGCCCTGAAGGCGCTGACCGACAGCTTACGGCAGGGAACGGACGTGGTTGTGCTTCTCGAGCCATTTCGCGTCGAGCTGAACAACGAGGGTTCACCGACGCTCGGTCCGGAGGACGCGCCGGTCACGTTGGTCGAGTTCTCGGACTTCGAGTGTCCTTACTGCGGCCGCTTCTACCGTACCCTGAAGCAGCTGCGCGAGGCCTACGCCGACGAACTTCGAGTCGTGTATCGTCAGTTCCCCATCAACACCCATCCAAACGCCTACCGGGCGGCGCAGGCATCGCTCTGTGCTCATGAGCAGGGCCGCTTCTGGGAGATGCACGATGCGATGTTCGAGGATCAGGACCACCTGGACGCCGAGCCGCTGAACGAGAAGGCGGAACGGATCGGGCTGGACATGGAGCAGTTCGCGGGGTGCCTCGAATCGGGTCGCCACGACGAGCAGATCGAGCGCGACATGCGCGAGGCGCAGCGCCTCGGCGTGACCGGTACGCCGGCGATCTTCGTCAACGGTATCCCGTTGGCTGTTGGGGCCCCGGCCTACAGCGTGGCCGCTCGTGCGATAGATGAGGAGTTGAGTCGCGCCGGTTCCTGAGACTCGCTCGGAGCTGTCGGCTGCTTGACGCCATACCCTTCCTGAGTAGCTTTCCGCGCCAATTCGAAGAAAGCGGGTCCGCGGATGTTCCGCGGGCCCAAATGAGTGATGGTACCCATCCAGGAGGTATGCGGATGCGCTCGGTCGCCCCCCTAGTGTCGCGGGCCGCTCTGGTCGTAGTGATGATCGGTGGCCTTCTCCTTTCCTACGCGCCCGCCTACGGGCAGGTGGACTCATACGTTGAACTGCTCCGCTCCGACATTCGGACGCAGAAGCAGATGCTGCTCACCGAGGCCATGCAGTTCAGCGATGAGCAGGCGTCGGTGTTCTGGCCGATCTACCGGGAGTACGACCTCGAGCGGGCCAAGATCGGTGACCAGCGACTCGCGTTGATCAAGGACTTCGCAGCGAACTACATGACCATGACGGACGAGAAGGCGAAGGAGATCGCCGAGCGGTCGTTCAAGCTGGAAGAGGACAGAGTGCAGCTGCGCAAGAAGTACTACGACACGGTGCAGAAAGCTCTCGATCCGATCATCGCGGCCAAGTTCATTCAGGTCGAGCGGGCCATCGATGCGCTGATCGATGTGCAGCTAGCCGCTGAGCTTCCCTTGATG
>JASFLD010000262.1:0-6261 GCA_050118275.1 Gemmatimonadales bacterium | reverse complement strand
CCGGCGCTGTGATCCGTCTCGGAACCGGAGCACGGCGACCTCGTTGTCGGCGTTTGGGTCGAAAAGGCGGGAGACCGCCGCCTCGATTGCGGTCGCCCGTGTCTCGAGCGGCGGTGCACCGTTGGTTAGGTAGGGAAGCGATTCGGGAAGGTGGATCTGGAAGATCTCGAGGGCGCCATAGCGCGACGGCCGACCGATTGGCACTTCCAAACCTGAGATGCGTTCGAGGATTGCCGGGTCCAGCAGGTCCTTGCGATTCGTGGAAGCAATGACCGCGACGCCGTCGCGTTGCTTGAACCCGTCGAGACACGTCAACCACTGGGAGAGGAACTTGTCCGAGTGGTGGCTGGCGAAGCTCCCGCGCTGACGACCGATGGCCTCGACCTCGTCGATGTAGAGCACGGTTGGCCCGTCGTGGCCATCGAGCGCTTTGAACAACTGGCGGATGTTTCGCTGGGTCTCGCCGACCCACGGAGACTCCAACTCCGAGCCGGAGACGCTGGCGAAGCGGCAGGGGGCCCCGGTCTTCTGCGTGACCTGATAAGCGATCGTCCGGGCCGTCAGGGTCTTGCCGCACCCGGGTGGCCCAACCAGGAGAGCGGAATGGTTGTACTCCTTCAGGCCATAGCGGCGAGCCAGCTCCGGCTCGGCGAGGCAGGTAGTGAACAGGGAGATCAGCGGTTCGAGCTTCGCATCCAGGCCGCCGACGCGGGGTGGCTGCTCGGTGATCTCTTGGATGTCCACGATACTCGGACTCGAGGCCGCTTCGGAGATCTTGCCGAACGCGAGGCCTACCTCGCGTCTCCAGAGAACCTGGTCACCCGGTTGGGTGTGCTCCTCCCGCAAATCGTCCGTCGTATCGACGACCACCTCCACATCACGGTCGCGGATCACGAGCCGATTCTGGGGTAGGCAGCGCTCCACCGCCGCGGTCTCGCCGATCTGACGTCGGTCTCCCGCCTTCGCCAGAATGACGCCGAGACTGTGTGCGAGGAACACGCTATCGCCAGGCGCGAGGGGGTCGGTCACTGACTCCTGATCGATGTCTACGAGATGTCGTGCACCCTGATGAAAGACAGTCGCCAGATCTCGTCCGGAGGCTTCAACGGTGCCGAGATAGGTCGCTTCGTGGAGCGGTGGCGCGCGGAGCTTCTCGATGCGCGCCACGAGCTCGTCCTGCTTGGAGCCGAGCTCGTTCAGAGCGACCCGGGCTTCCTCCAGTGAGGAACGCAAGTTGTGGATCTCGAAAAGGAAGAACTCGTCCAGCTTGCGGCTCTCCGCAGCGCTCCGACGTTGGCTCTGGACGAAGTCCACCTTCGCCTCGATGCTGGGCGCTCGCTCGCCCGTTGAGCGCAGAATCGCGGCGTACGGATGTTCGCGATCGGATGACGGCATCAGGGCACCTTCTTCCCGCAAGTGGGTCTTGGGTCGCGACCGATCTCATGCTTCGGAGCATTGTCGAGATCGAGTCCGCTCACGTTGGTGTGGTCGGTGCAGGTCGACGCGGGCTCGCCGCCTGGCAACGCCGGCCGTCTGTTCGCCGGCCGGATAGGGCTTTCGGTCGCTTCCGAGCCGGTCAGGTAATAGCCGCGTGACATCATCATCCCGAACCGCCACCCATACACGTCGCAGCGCAGCTCGGATTCGCCGAGATCGCTCAGCAAGACCGCGATGTTGAAGGCTCCGGGGAAGACCGTTCGGTGTAGAGCAATGTCGTCGCGACTGAAGAAGGGCCGCATCAAAGGACAAAGCTGTCGTCGCTCGTGGGGGCAGGAGCGACACCAGAACGGGTGCGAGTGTATCCAACCCAAAAGGATCTCGTTCTCACCGCGGAGCTCCACCGCCGCGCGAACGGCGGCCCATGTCTCTGCGGTGAAGGTGAGACTGGAGTGGTCCGCGACGGTGTGGCGTGCGGGGATAAGAGCGGTGATCACTGAGAAGATTTCGGTGCTGTCAGAGTCCCTGAAAAGCCGGCCGATGAGCACACCGCCGGTCTCGATGTCACCCGCCCCGCGAGCCAGCGTTTTGGCCTCGGAGATTACGCGTTCAGGGATGAAGACCGGCATGTCCGCGCCCGCAGCAAGTCTGTCGAGGATTGGGTCGAGCGGGGACTCTTGCGGCGCCGAGTTGTCTATGTGTGCGGCGAGGGAAGCCGTGGTCAAAGGAAGCCGTTGCGGGACGTCCTCGACGCGGAAGCCCCGCGCGTGAGTAGCCGGGCGACTCGCTCTCGCCGCCTCCTTCTTGAAAGCGCTCAGCTGATAGAGGAAACGCTGCCCGCCGAATAGCTTGCCCTCGCTCACCAGCCGCGAAGTGCGTCGCTCTACATCCGCCCCCAGATAAGTTCGGGGGATGGTGAAGCGTGGAGCGGAATCAGCTGCGGGTGGCGAGCCTAGCCCCGATCCGCCGGCGTCTTCCAGGATTACTTGGAATCCGCTGACGCGCGGCTCGCCAAAGTCAGGATGCCAGAGGGGTTTCACGGTGACCGACGACGCGCGCATCAGTGGCTGGACCAGTCCGCGTCGCACCCCCCGGAAGTGTGCCCACTGTACGGCCGCATCCCAGTCGGGGGTGACGGGGAGCTGATCGATCGGCTCCCCGTCCAGGTTGGTGATGTCCGCAACGTAGCGGTACCGGTCGATGAGGTCCATCCCTCTACGCTCCCCCTCCCGCGTTGATTTTCGGGTGTAGAGAGATGACGTCACCGCTCCGGAGCGCCTCGCCGACGATCTCGGAGTTGTGGAGGTGCCTCGCCTCGCGCTGCAAACGGCCGTGGTAGACCACTGGAGCTCCAGCCGGGTTGGTCCGGTTCAGCTCCAACTGATCCACCAGGTCGCCCATGAGATCTCTGACCGTGGCCTCGGTCGGATAGTCGAGCAGACGCTTGCGGCGCTGTCCCGTGACGTCGATCGCTTCGATGTCGAGACCCTTGCCATTCCCGTTCAGGTGGCGGGCTGTGGATTCCTTGAGCGTGACCATTGAACTCCTCCTGGGTGATGGGTGCTTGGGAACGAAATGACCGGCGCTACGGAATGATCGCTCGTTCCGTGACGCTGTCGACTTCATCTTGAGTCGCCGCCCGCATAGGCCGTCTCCGTCGTTTCGCGCTCGCTAGGGCACTCGGGTGACACGCTTGCAGAAATGCGCGGGCGAGACCGGGGTCCTCGGCAAGGGCTCGCACTTCTCGAGCGCATAAGTCGCAGGCAACGGAGAGGGCCGAGAGCGAGTGGGCGAAGGTGGAACTCGAGGTCGTCGAAGGAAGCTCGACCCGAAAGAAAGTGTCGTGACCAGTGGCGGGCTTGCCGTTGGATCGGCGGGAGATGGCCGAGACCATGCGCACGGACCCGGAGACCGACAGCATCAGAGCGGCGACGGCTTGACGGGAAGTTGTCTCGACAGCCGGATCGCCGCGGTTTGGGTTCACCGATATGCGAATGCCGCCGGGGCACTGCTCTACGTTTGCCTTGTGGTAGGCATTGTCCGCGACGTCGAGCTCGACGCTGATTCTACCCCTGGAGCGTTCGCTGAAGCTCCAACCGGCATCGGCGCAGAGCCTCGCCGGGGTCGCCCGGTGCTCGGCTACGGGGGAGGCGGCCGAGCTATCGAGCCTAGCCTTGGGCGGAACATCGATCTTGTCGGCGGCCAACGCGCGGGAGACGCCCAGCACCGACTGCCTCACCAGCGCTTCCAGTTCATCAGAGTCCTGAACGCCCGGTTCGTCGAGCGGTATTTCCGCTCGGACGCGTACTGATCCGCCATCGAGCACGTGCTTGGCGTTTCCGGGAAGCCGGGCATTCTGAGCCAGAAGGCGGATCGGTCGTCGCGGGCGTCCGCGGCCGGGGGGAAAGTCGATGACGAACCAGCGATCGGACAAGAGAGCAATTCCTTGTCGATCGCCGCTGGTTATCTCCCACAGATCCCACTCGGCAGCGACGGCAATCCAATGGTTCTCCTCCATCGCCGCGACGAGGCCAGCCTCCAGTCTGGCTCTGCCAGGTTCGAGTACAGAGGTTGCGGGTGCGGAGGGAGGGTGCCTCATCACTCGTCCTCCATGGCTTGTGGCGAACCGTCGCTATTCGCACGCCGTGCGGGCTGTGATGGGCCGCGCTCGAAGTCGTGCTGTTCCGCTGTCTTGGGTGGGCGCTTGAGAGGCCGGCGGTCTAGGGGGAAGCGGTCCATGTTTCTTCGCGCCCAGCGGCAAGCCGCTTCGTTGAGTGGGTCCTTCAGACCCATCTCTCCGTAGGTCAGGATCTCGTAGCACTGGAAGATCAAGTCGACGAGTCCCGTCCCTGCCGGCATCATCCCCGGACAGATGACTGGAAAGCGGATGTTGGGGTGCCACACGTTTTGAGGGGCCAATAAATGCACCAGCGCTCCAGCATCGGGGCGACGGCAGTAGTCCTCGGGAAAGGCGAAGCCGATGACGAAGCGATCGCAGGTCCTGATTTCGCCCCCCTCATGGATGAGACCCGTACAGCGAAACTCGGCCAGGTAACGGTTGGCGGGTGACGCCCCGATCGGCGCGAGGCTGAGGATGTCGCTGGCCTCAGCCAAGGCCAGACCCGCCGCCTGCTCGCGTTCGAGAAACGCCTGAAACACTCTATCCACCATCTCAGACTCCCAACTCGAAGTGCCGCTCGGCCGTACCCGAGCTGATCGAAAAGAGATCACCTCGTTGCAGCCCGATATCGGCGAGCGACTGACGCCGAAGGTGATCGGGGAGCGCGTCGGCAGTCAGCCGGTCCAGGGTGTAGAAGTGTTGTGGCACCCTCGAGCCGCCGCAGACGGAGCACGGCGGATTGGCAGGCCGTCCGGACAGGAAAAGGTCGTCGCCGACATTGCGGCATCTGCCGCAGCGCGTCCTGGTGACGAAACGGTGGGGCTCGACCCGGAGCTCGACGCTGGTGTCACGGCCACCGGGCCGGCCAGCGAGCAATCGGCCGTCGAGAACCTGCCCGACCGAAATGTCGTGAGGACGAGCAACGAGTTTCTCGGGGCTCCAGGTCGAGTGATCGAAGCGGCAGTTCGGGTTGCGGCCGAGGTTCGTGACGAAGTGAGTGTGGTACTTAGCCGAGACCACCAACTCGCGCCGGGCAAGCGATCCGTCGATATCCCCGGCGAGTAATTCCTCGCACTCGGCCGCGGCGAGGCTGGCCGCAAGCGCTCCCAAGTATGCGGGAGCCCTGGTGCTGGGCGCCTCACCCGCGAGCGCATCACTGGAGTCGCCAGCGCACGGCAGCGCGTGGTCCATCGTGTCGTAGTGCGCAGCGGTCAGTCCACACTCCATACAGGGGCCATCGGAGTCAGGCCGGTAGACGGTGACTCGGGCGAGGCGACCGTCGGGCTCTACGCCTGTGTCCACCCATGGCACGGCTAGCCGCGTCGCTATCTCGTTCACGAACGTCCTGGCGCGCAACGAGTCCAGCGCTGCGAGGATGACGTCGGCACGGAGCATCGCCCGCGGCAACCACTCCACTTTGCCTTGCAGGGGGACGGCCTCCAGACGCGGGTTGATCTGGTGGAGCCGCTCCGCGGTGGCGATGGCCTTCGGCCTGCCGACGTCCCGGCTCCCGATCTCCTGACTCGACAGGTTCGACCAGTCGTAGCTGTCGTTGTCGACGAGGATGATCCTGTCGACCAGGTCGGTAAGCCGAGCCAGCAGACTCGCCAGCGGCGACCCGATGTTGCCGAGCCCGATCAAGCACACCGATTTCGTCGGGCGGCGCGATCCCGGCGGCATCCTGCCCTTTGTATCAGAGCTCATGAGGTGTCCACCTGTGGTCGCCATCCAGGGCGGTCGGGTAACCGCAGACGCAGCTCTCGGCATAGGTCCAGCAAGGGAACTCATCGCTTTGGTGATACCAGCTGCCGCAGGCAACGCAGCGAACTGCCGGAGTGCCAGCCTCGATCACCGACTTGCAACGCGGGCAGAAGCGTGGCTCATCCGATTCCGGCAGCGGCTCGACGACCGGGAGTCGCTGGTTGGAGAAGTAGATCGGTGGACGATCCGTCAGCTGTATCGAGTCCCGGTCGCGCAGGACGCGAATACCGGTTTGGAGCGGAACGCCGTTGACTCGCAAGGAAAGAGCGGGCCGCGCGAGCAGCGCGAAGGTATCGCCGCCGGCCGAGGTCGCGCAGGGTAGGACCAGTGCTCCATGTGAGGTCGAGAGCGAGCCCGGTTGTTGGCGCATCAGAGTCTGGGCCTCAGGCAGCAGCGCATGCGGAGCATCGTGCAGCTCGTGGGCGCTCCATCCGTCGCGATGG
>JASFLD010000261.1:0-6269 GCA_050118275.1 Gemmatimonadales bacterium | reverse complement strand
AGCCGCTCGTTCCTGATGTCTAGCCGCACCCGGTACAGACCCCCGCCCAGGCTCTCGACCGTCGATTCCCCCAGCGACATGAGCGGCATCTGGTCGGCGTGATACAGTGTGAACGCCATGTTGCGGTGAAAGAGCTCCATGCTCATGAAGCGCGGGTTCACCCGACCGCTCAGCTTCTTCCAACCGCCAAGCTCCACCGCGCCGAAGTCGGGGTGCTCGAACGGCGCCCACTCGACGTAGTTGTCCCCGAACTCCAGGAAGTCATCGAAGAAGAAGCGAGACTTCTGGCCCGAAATCGGCGACCCGGGATCCTCCTGCTGCTCGCGAAGCAGCGGGCTGCCGAAGTACTGCCCCCCGTTCCACAGCTCGTTGGAGAAGGAGACGACGCCCAGTCCGTCGTTGGTCCAGTCGATCGAGCCGCCGTGCACGGTGTAGAGCCCCTGCCAGATGATCAGGTAATCATAGTAGGGGAGAATCCGCTCGCCGTTTTCCGCCAGCTCGTCGTAGACCCGGATGTCCTCGGGCGGGTAGGTACCGTGCCAGGCCGAGCCGGGTCCGCGGAGGATCATCCCGCCCGAGTTATGGTACGTCTGGAATCCGGCGATGTTGGGGTGGCTCATCCAGAAGTCGTTGGTCGCCCGTGACTCCGGAAGCTGGAAGGGATAGTCCATCGAGCCGCGCTGGATGTAGTCGGGCTGCCAGTCGGCCCCGTAGTTACGATTCGGATCGTAGCCGCCCACCGGATCCTCGTTGACCCGCCCGTCGCCGTCATTGTCGATCCCCTCAGAGCCCAAGAGGATCCAGTCGCCGCGCTCGCCTTCGGGTACGGTCTCCATGATCCGCGGGTCGTCGTGGCTGATGCGGTGGGTACCCTCGCCGGGCACGTACTTACGGATCTGCTCGATCACGCCGTTGCCGTTCAGATCGTCGGGCCCGTCCTCATCGACCAGGCCGTCGCCGTCGCTGTCGTACGGCACGTGGCCGGTGCGGGCGCCGGAGCCGGGGCCGTGCATGAAGTAGTCGCGGCCGTCGGGATTCACCGTGGGGAGGATGTAGAACACCCGCTCGTCGACCAGGCGGGTGATCTCGTCGATCCGCCCGTAGTTCTCCATCAGGTACCAGATCGTGTAGAGGGAGACCTCTCCACCCTGGATCTCGTTGCCGTGCACATTCGCCTCGATGAACATGGCCGCCTTGTTCATCTCCGGCCCCGTACGCGGGTTGTTGATCGTCATCATCCACAACTCGCGACCACCATAGCTCTCGCCTAACGAGCTGAGCGTCAGGAGCTCGGGCCACGTCTCGGCCATCAGCCGCATCCGCTCGCCGATCGCCTGGTGGTCGAGCCAGCGGTCCCAGGTGAGATCGAGGCGGTGCTCGGGGTCCGAGCCGCCCGCCTGGGCCTCGAGGCGCCCGGCGCCGGCCAGGGTGATGGCGATCGTCATGAGGGTCGTCAGAAGTCGGGCCGCTCTCATCGTCGTCGTCCTGTTTGCCGTTCCGTATGTCGCGGTGTCGATACCCATCGCCGTCTCCATCTCCATCACCTCAGCGTCACGCTGGTGCTGTCGCTCCCGCCCTTCTCGGCGCGCACCGTGATCTCGACGCGCGCGCCCTCGCGCCCGCGGATCACCCACTCGAAGCGCTCCCGGCCGTACGAGCCGTCGAGCTTCTGGATCGTGCTCGTCTTGTCGGCGCCCGTGATCAGATCCTCGGGCGGTATCTGGATCTGTACGGTTGTCGGCTGGACCGAGCGGGCGACGAGCCCCTGCGCCAGCGACGTGGGGAAGTAGCCGGTATTCTCGATTTCGGCGGCCACCGTGTAGATCCCGCCGCCGTGCGCCGTCACCTCGGTCTCGACGATCCGCACGCGCGGAAGCATCCCGGCCAGCCGGACGACGAACCGGCCGTGTGCACGGCCCAGCTCGGCGATGTCCCCGGCGGGAGGATTCGTCGTGGCGTACGGCCGGAAGCCCCCGATCTCCACGGCGCCCAGCGAGGGGTGGTCGTAAGCGCTCCACGGCACGAAAGCGTCGATGCCGGCGGAGTCCATGACAGCCAGCATCTTGGCGTCGAGGCCGGGCGCACCGCCCGAACCACCCGCCTGCGGCACTGTACGTCCTCCGCGGGGCCGGATGGCGCCCGCCGGTCGCATCGCCGCGGCCCTGGCGTCCCCCGCCGGCGGCTGTGCGCCCTGCCTGGCTCCCTCCGCCGGACGCTGGGCGGCTGACTCCGACTCGCCCTGCCCCGCGGGCAGCCCCCAGCCGGGGGTGCTGAAGGAGGGGACGCCAAACTGAAAGTACCCGTATTGGAAGAAGGCCCCTCGCGGGGTACGGTGGAGGCCGAGGGTCTCGATCCCGGTGATCGACCTGTACGCCTCGGAAACCGCTTTGAAGTACTCGAGGTCGTCCGCGCTGACCGTCGTAACCGGCCGACGGCCAGAGCTCGGGTCGTTGTCGCGCCCGGGCTGCGCGCCCCGGAAGCCGGATCCGCGCCGGAACCGGAAGCCGAAACCGAATCCGAAGCCGGGTTGACGTCGCTCACCGAAGACGCCGGTCTCGAAGATCTCCGCGTTGGACGCGGCGGCGAAGGCGAGGAGGTCGAGCACGCTGGCGGCGGCAAAGACGCCCCGCGAGTCGGGCGGCGTCACCAGGTTGTCGCTGGTCCCGAAGGTGAGGATCGCGCCAATGTTGCGATGCGCGATCACGAAGTCCATCAGCGCCCGGCTCTCCGGCTCGCTGACCATGTAGGGACCCGCGTCACGCTGCCAGTAGGGGTACTCGTGCTGGAAGTTCCGGTCGAGATCGACGCCGCCGGGTCCGTCCTCGTTCAGGAACCCGTCGCCGTCCGAGTCGACGCCCTCCCAGTAGAGCGTGTACGCGCCTCGCTCGCCCTTGCCGGGATCGGCCCGCTTCATCAGGCGAGCGTCCGCCGTGTCGATCATGTACTTGCCGGCGGGATCCGCGACGCGCATTACGGTGATCAGGCCGTCGCCGTTCAGGTCCTCCGGCGGGTCTTCGTCGATCCGGCCGTCGTTGTCATCATCGTAGGGGCGGGCGTTCCTCGCCCGCTCCCACCTCGGCGTGGCGAACATCGCCTCCGCGCCATCCGGGTTCACGCGCGGGAAGACGTAGATGACCCGTTCGCCGAGGCTGCTCCTGATCGCGCTGTCCTCCGCCGCCCTTCCCAGCAGGTAGCGGATCGTTTCCAGCGCCAGCGCGCTGCCCACGAGGTGGTCGCCCTGAAGGTTGCCGACCACCAGCAGGGCCGGGCGCTCCTCGAGCGGCGGGCCCGATCGATCGGCGATCTCGACGACCCAGATCTCCCGGCCCTCGATCGACGTGCCGGCCGCGCTCATGCGGGCCATTTCGGAGCCGTTCACCAGAGAGCGGAGCTCGCGCGTCAGGTCGTTGAAGTCGAGGTACGAGGCGGTCTGCGCGGCGCCGCCTCGGGGTAGCGCCAAGTTCGTGGCGACCAGGACGATCAGAGACGCCCCGACAAGCGACCCGAAGATTCTCTCGTTCCGCACGGCCTTCTCCTTCTTAGCGGGTAGAGGCGACAGTAATAGGATTGAAGTCCCCGTGAAACCAGGCACGCGAATCGCCCGCACTGATGCTTCGGACCGGTCCCTCCGTTGGACCAGATGGTCTCCTGGCAAGGAAGTCCCGAGCGATACTGGCTGGCCTGCGAGAACCTTCTCGGGAATCCTAACACTTTGACGGTCCGTAGTGCTGAGCAACCCCGGCCCTCACTCTTCCGAGCGCGGCGGATGATCGTTGTACGTGGTGGTCCTGTCGGAGGTCGCACGCCGCCGACGGGCGCCGGATCCTGCGCCGTTCGACAGATACTCTTCCGGGCGGTCGCCAGGTCGGCCCGTCCCGGGGGCTATGCGCGTGCCATCGCTCTGGCCGCGAAGCCGAAGGCCTCGGTCAGTGTCGGATGAGGGTGGATTGCCGTCCCAAGCTGGTCTAACGTCACGCCCAAACTGACGGCGAGGGCAGCCTCCCCCATCAGATCGGCAGCCCCCTCGATCAGCGCGTGCACTCCGACGATGCGCCGGTCCTCCCGGAGATAGACGATACGTAGCTGGCCCTCTGTGCTGCCCGTGATTTGCGCGCGGGCATCCCCGTGATAGTCGTACTCCGCCACGTCGACATCGAGTCCTGCGGCCTGTGCCGCCTCTTCGGTCAGCCCTGCCATGCCCAGTTCGGGGTGGGAAAAGATAACCGCGCTGTTGAGCTCAGGTTTAGGGTAGGCCCCGGGCATACCAAGCATCCGGCGCGCCACCGCCAGGGCTTGCGCGGTCGCCCAGTGCGCAAACATCGGATGTCCGACCAGGTCGCCTGTGGCATAGATGCCCGCTTCGCTCGTCTGAAGTGTCTCATCTACCTTTACGCCGTGCCGGTCGTACTGCACGTCCGTGGTCTCCAAGCCCAACCCGGCAACGTTCGGATGTCGCCCGGCGACTATGACTACGACGTCGGCGTCGACTCGGCTCTCCTCACCGTCAGCTGTGTACGTCACCTGGTGCCGGTCCTCCTCGCCAATCACCGACCTGATCTCGACGCTCGTGTGGACCGAGATCCCATCCTCCACTAGTCGCTGCCGCAGGCGTTCGGCGAGCAGCGCATCGACCGGCGGCAAGATGCGATTCGCGGCTTCCAGTACCGTCACGCGGCTGCCCAGCATGGCAAAGATCTGTGCCATTTCGATGCCGACCGGCCCGCCTCCGATGAGCGCCAGCGATGCGGGCACGAAGCCGATCTCGATCAGTTGGTCGGAGTCCAGCACCCCGGGCAGTTCTGTACCTGGTATCGGCAACGGGTTGGGCACCGAGCCGGTGGCGAGTATGGCTCGCTCGAACCGGATCCGGCGCTGCGCATCGGCGGTTTCGATGAGCGCCGTACGCGGCCCGGTCAAACGGGCTCGTCCGAACACCACATCAAGGCTCGCCAATCCGCGTGCCCGTCCGAGTGCAGCCTGCGCGCGGGCCGACAGAATCCGATGGCGCTGGGCCTGTACCGTAGTCCAGTCAACCTCAGGCGCCCCCTCGGCACCCACGCGGAGCCCGAATTCGCCGGCACGGCCAATCTCGTGTCGCCGCGCTGCCGTCTCACGGAATATCTTGGAAGGAATGCAGCCTTTGAATAGACAGGTGCCGCCCAAGCCGGGCCCGGCTTCGACCAGCATCACCTGTCTGCCCGCGCGGGCCAGCGCGAGCGCGGCTGGGGTGCCGCCGGGCCCGCCGCCGACGACCAGTACATCGACCGCCTCTTGGGTGGCCATAGCTATACCTCACTCAGGTTGGTTGAGTCACGTGGCTTTCGTTCCACAGTTCGGATCACCGTGCCGGACATCATCGCCGCGTCAAGGGCGGAACGCGTACCACAGCGCCCCGAGGCGAGCGCCATGCCGATTGAACCGGAGAGATCGGTACCTGGGGAATGCGGAATTCGAAGGGCCACTGGACGCGACGAGCGAAGTGGGATGGACCTCGCTGCGATCTCGATCACATCATCTCCCGTCTGCACCCTCGCCTCGTTCAGGAGTTCCGCCAGCTCCACGAGCGCGCGCGGGCGCAGCCTTCTCACTTGGCGCTTCCAGAATCGCGACGA
The DNA here is from genome assembly GCA_050118275.1 of Gemmatimonadales bacterium. GTDB lineage: Bacteria > Gemmatimonadota > Gemmatimonadetes > Palauibacterales > KS3-K002 > JASFMO01. Next base: position 657 of record JASFLD010000261.1, on the reverse strand, counting down.
TCAGCCGTCACCACTCCACGACTGCGGCCTCATTGTACGCTCGCTGGCTTCGACAAGCAACGCGCCGGCAGGAGGGAGCGGCGCCGTTGTTCCCAGGCGCTTCCAGAACCGGTACTCCGTGCGACGGGCCCGCGATTCTCGCTTGCGTTTCGGGGAGTGCCGCCAGCGTGGCGGCGTGCCGTTGGGGAACTCGGCGACCATGTAATCCTGCTCGGCGATGACACGCGACACTCATCGTGCTCCGGCGCCCCAACGAGCACCGGCATTACGAACTTCAGCGACCCCTGCCCCGAAACCGGCGATCGGATGGCCTGCCAACCCGCCCGGACCTCACGCTATCTAACCTGAAAACGGCATACGCGTTCCCGCGGCTACCGAAAGGCTCCACCATGTTCGACAGAGTCCTGCACGATCTCCGTTTCGCCGTCCGGCAGGTCCTCAGGCATCCCGGCTTCTCGGCTCTTCTCATCCTCACGATCACCGTGGCCGTGGGCGCCACCGTGGCCATCTTTTCCGTCCTGGAAGGGGTCGTGCTGCGACCTTTGCCGTATCCGGAGCCCGACCGTCTGGTCGCGGCGTGGAACTCGCCCAAGGGCCAGCGTTGGTACCAACCCTTCTCTGGACCCGACTTCTTCGACGTCAGGGCTCAGGCCACGA
>JASFLD010000260.1:0-6280 GCA_050118275.1 Gemmatimonadales bacterium | reverse complement strand
CGTTGGCTCAAAGACATCCGATTCCGTATTCGCGTCCTCCTGTTCCCCGGACGCATGGAGCGCGATATCGAGGATGAGATGGCGTTTCATCGCCAGATGGAGGCGGAGAAGCTGATGGGGCAGGGGATGACGAGAGACGAGGCGGAAAGCGAAGCGCGCCGTCGTTTCGGAAGCGAAGCGCGGCAGAAAGAACGCGTCCGCGAATCGTGGGGGATCGGGCTCGTGACCGATCTGCTTTCCGATGCGGCCTATGCGCTTCGGCAGTTTCGCCGCAACCCGACCTTCGCCATGGTCTCGGTACTCACCCTGGCGCTCGGCATCGGCGCGACCGTGGCGATGTTCGGTGTCGTCGAGGGCTTGATACTGCGACCCCTGCCGTTTCCAGACGAAGACGAGGTGGTCAATTTCTGGTTCGAATACAGCTGGCGCGGCGTCGAATTCGACTATGCGAAGGAGGTGGTCGAGGCCTTCGACGGCATCGCGGCGTACACGTCAGATGCCGAGCCGTTTCAGACCGAAGCCGGCACGCGCCTCTTGCCGGTGACGCCGGCCTCGGCTGAACTGTTCGATGTACTGCAGGTGAGGCCGGTCATGGGGCGTGCCTTCGAGGCGGGCGAGGATCGCCCGGGCGCGGAACCGGTGATGGTGATCAGCTACGGTCTGTGGCAGCAGGAGCTGGGTGGCGCTGATGACGTGATCGGCAAGGCCGTCAACCTCGGTGGACGGTCGTACACCGTGATCGGGGTCATGCCTCCCGGGTTCTATTTTCCGACGCCCGAAGACCGAGCCTGGTTGCCGCTCCTACTCGATCCTGCCAGCAAGAACTACCAGGGGAACGGCTACCTGTCCGTGGTCGGCAGGAGGGCCGACGGCGTCTCGGTCGGAGCTCTCGATGCCGATGTGCTGCGGCTCGGTGCGGCTTTGGGCGAACGCTTCACCTACTCGCCACGGTGGGATAAGAGCGCGAATCCGCACCTGGTGACGATGCGTGAATACGTCTTGGGCGATGTCGAGCCGGTGCTGATCCTGCTCTTCGGGGCCGTCGTCCTCGTACTCGTCATGGCGTGCGCCAACGCCGCGGCGCTGATACTGGCGCGTACCACGGACCGCACGGGCGAACTGTCGCTGCGCGTGGCGCTCGGTGCGGGTCGAGGCCGCCTCATCCGACAAGTGCTCACCGAGTCGGCGGTTCTGGCTTTTCTGGCCGCAGCGGCCGGCGTCAGCCTGGCGCGTGGCTTGTTCGGGGCGCTCCTCTCGAGTCTGCCGCTGTCGAACGGCTACGCTGGGGTGGTGGAGTTCCCGTGGTTGGGTCTCATCGCCTCCTTCGCCCTTGCATTCTTGGTAGCGATCGCCGTCGCGATCGTCCCCATCGTCGCTCTGTTGCGCGGTCGACTCGGCGGCCTGCGGAGTGCGCGAAGCGAAGCGGGCGCGCAGCGCCACACCGGAAGAGCGCACGGGGTCTTGGTCGGCGCCGAGGTCCTGTTGGCGCTCACCCTGCTCACGGGAGCCGCCCTCTTCATTCGCTCGGTCGCGAACTTGCAGCGGCTGGACCTGGGACTCGATCCCAAAGGCGTCGTTACGGTCGACCTGGTGGCTCCCACCGACATGGCGGAACCCGAACGTCGCGCCTTCTTCGACGAGTTGCTAAGGCGGGTACGGGCCCAACCGGGCGTAAGGGCCGCGGCGCTGATTAGCCGGCTCCCGATTCGGGATGGCGGTTGGCAGGGCCCCACGTCGATCGCAAGCCGCCCGGAGCTGTCGGGACCGGCCAGACCGAATAGCTACTGGCGGTCGGCAACCCCGGACTACTTCCGTACCATGGGAATCGAGCTGATCGAAGGCCGTTCGTTCGACGAGGCCGACCGCGACGACGCGGTCGATGTCGCGATCGTCAGCGAATCGTTTGCCCGGACGATGTGGCCGGATGGTAGCGCCATTGGGCAGCGCATTTCCGGGACGTTCGATGGACAGGGACAGTGGCGGGAGGTGGTGGGCGTGGTCGAGGAAACGCGCATGCACCGCATCCTGGGCGACAACGACCTGGCGATGTATGTGCCCTACGCACAGTCGGCGCCGGGGGTCGGGCAAGTCCTGGTGATCGAGACGCCGGTCGCCATCATCGAGTCCGTTCGTGGCATCGTCCGCGAGCTCGACCCAAGTGTCGCGGTGGCCCGACCCGGCCCGATGGAGGACGTGGTGTCGACGGCGATGGTCGGGCCGCTCCGACTGCGGTTCTTCCTGACGCTGTTCGCCGGGCTGGGGCTCCTGCTCGGCGTGGTGGGGGTGTATGGCGTGGTCTCCTATGCAGTGACTCGCCGGCGCGCCGAATACGGGATTCGTATGGCGCTGGGGGCGACCCCGACTGGCGTGTTGCGCCACGTCGTGCGCCGAGGGATGATTCCTGTGGCAACGGGCGTCGTGGCCGGGATCGCCCTCTCGCTTTCGCTGGCAAAGGTCGCGGCTGGTTTGTTGTACGAGGTCGCGCCGACGGATTTGGCGAGCCTTGCGGTCGCGGCGGGCGTGCTGCTCGCCACTGGCGTGTTGGCCTCACTGGTACCGGCCTGGCGAGCTGGGCGTACGCGGCCGATGGAGGTGTTGCGGGTCGATTGATGACACGGCGCCGTGACGCCGGACCCCGGCATCAGGTCGACGCCGCGTGCTTCGCAATCGTGCGGAGCGGTGATGATGCACCTGAAGGCGAGTCGCTGCACGAACGTCACCAGGGGCTGGCTGGTGGTGGCGGGCGCGTGCGCCTAGCGGTCGGCGAGCCCCAACCTGGCGAGCAAGTCGTCGAAGCGCGGGTCCTGGCGCAACTCGTCGAGCCCCGGCGTCAAGGTCCGCCAGGCGAGCGTGGCATCGCGTTGCCTGTAGCTTTCCTCCAGCCACTCGAAGGCGATGTCCGTGTTGCCCAGGCCGGCGTGCAGTACCGCGAACTCGGCAGGCGGTACGTATCGACGCGTCGCCTCCGCCTCCAATCGCTGCAGCATCTCCAGCGCTTCAGGTCGGCGGCCAGTCACAGCGTAGACATGTCCCAGCTCGCCGTAACCGATTACGCCGCCCGACAGCTCGAGGCTGCGCTCATATGCCCCTATGGCGTCCTCGAACTTGGACCGTTCCTCGAAGGTCAGACCCAACTCCTGCAAGGCGCCGACGAAATCCGGATCCAGCTCAAGCGTCCGGCGGAGCGCCTTTACCGCCTCCTCATGGCGACCGGCCCAGCGCAGTACCATGCCGACGTTCGCATTGATGATGAGGGAGAGGGGATCGAGCTCGCGCGCCCGCTCCATCTCGCGGATGCTGTCCTCCGACCGGCCGATGAGCCCGAGGTGGGTGCCGTACCACTGATGGCCCGAGGCGTAGCCGGGACTGAGGCGGAGACCGCGCTCGAACTCCTCGCTGGCGCCAGACCAATCCCACTCGTGGGCCTTGATCTGCGCCAGCGCGATGTGTGCCTCGCCCAGCGTCTCATCGATTTCCAGCGCCCTCGTTGCCGCGGCCGTCGCTTCGCCGATGGTTTTCTCGAGGGAGACGTACCCCCAGTCGGCGAGTATCGTGTAGGCATCGGACAGGCCGACCCAAGCCAGCGCGTACTCCGGGTCCAGGTCGATCGCCCGCCGGAAGTGCTCGATCGCCGACTCGAGCCCTTCGCGCGTCCGCTTGTTCCAGAAGTAGCGCCCCTGGAGGTAGAGGTTGTAGGCCTCGAGGTTCTCCGTCGGTCGGCGCTCGACCTGGCCACGTTCCTCGGGTGACAGTTGGGCCTGCAGCGCGCCGGCGATCTGTAGCGCCACATCCGTCTGGATAGCGAAGACGTCGGTCAGCTCCCGGTTGTACTGCTCGGCCCAGATGTGCTCGTCCGTCGCCGCATCGATCAGCTGGGCGTTGATCCGCACCCGGTCGTCACTCCGCCGCACGCCGCCCTCGAGGATCGTCGCCACGCCCAACTCGGAAGCGATCTCGCGCAGGCTCATGGCCGTGTCCTTGAAGCGCATCACCGAGGTGCGCGAGATGACTTTGAGATCGGAGAACTTGGTCAGATGGGTGATGATGTCGTCGGTGATGCCTTCGCTGAAGTACTCGTTCTCGGGATCGCCGCTCATGTTGGCGAAGGGTAGCACTGCGATCGATCGATGATCGACGGTCAGATTCGGGGCGACGGCGGCGGCAACACGGTCGCTGGCGGCGTCGGCCTGACGACCCAGCACCCACCAACCACTGCCGGCCACGAGGACGACACCGAGCAACGCCAGTATGCCCGCCGGCCAGCGGCTGGAGCGCGGCTGGGCGACGATCGATTCCAGCTCGCCGCTGGAGGCGGACCGTTCGCGCTGCACGCCCGCCGGCGTCATTTCGAATGCCCAGGCGAGGACGATCGCCAGTGGGAAACCAAGGATCGCGACGAGGGCGATGGCGGTGGCCACAGCCTCGGGAAGCCGGAGGGCTGGAACGAGGAAGTCGGCCGCCTGCATTACGGCAAAGGCGACGGCGCCGTAGACGGCGGCCACCTTGAAAACCTGGCGCCGCTTGAGCTCGGCGAAAAACGTCTGGTGGGGCTTGGGGCGGTTGGTCATCTCCGCTCGCACTGAATTGTTCTTGTTCGATCGCTCGGCAGCCAAATATGTATGCCGAGGGGTTCTGCATCAACAATCCCGATGATAGGATAGGACGAACGTTGCCCGACTTGGGTCCACCATCGTCGGGGGTTCAGAGGGCATCCTCCGGTGGCGATGGTTGCAGACCAGGCCCGGCGGCAGGCTATGCGCGAGACCCTACCGTCGGCGTGGAGTGGTGTCGGTGGCAGGATCACCGCCGAGGGACGTACGACCCGACGTTGGATTCAAAGACTTGGAAGACACGCACTATGTCTCGAACGACCTTTCCGATAACCGTAGGCGAGTCGCCGGACGTGGACGCCCGGCCGGTGCGCTACTCGCAGCACACCATGACATATCTGGCGGCGCCCAACGACGCGAATCTCAAGGGCAGCCTATTCGGCGGTGTCGTGCTGGCGCTGGTCGATAAGATCGCCTACGTGACCGCCACGCGTCACGCCAATTGTCCGACGGTCACGGCCTCGTTCGACCAGGTGGATTTCCGATCGCCCATCGAGATCGGCGAAATCGTCACGCTGAAGGCCTCGGTGAACTTCGTGGGACGGACCTCCATGGAGGTCGGGGTACGGGTCTTGGCCGAGTCGGTCACCGGCGGCGAGCCGCGACATACGAACTCGTGCTACGTGACCATGGTCGCGCTGGACGACGACGGAAGACCGCGACCGGTGCCGAAGCTGATCGTCGAGGACGAGGTGGAGCACCGTCGCTACCAAGACGCGGTCCAGAGGCGCCAAGCCCGCCTTCGCCTGGCGAAGCGGCGCCAGGCGAGGCGCTAGCCGACCCGTGCACTCGTCCGACGCTCCGCTGCTGCGGTAGTACGAGGCGTCCAGCGCAATCCACAAGCAGGCCGATTCCGAATCGATGGACGAGTTGGAGCATGGCGCGGCAAGAGTCCCCGGCTTGGCGGAGGCGTGCGCTTGAAGAGCGGCACCGGCGGTTTATTTTTATGCTGAAATAGTCATACTGAGATATGCAGTAGTGAGACAATGTCGGCGAGGATCGCCATGCCTGAAACCGATGCGGCTCGAGATTCAGAATCCGCCGCCCTCAAGCTCTGGGTCGTCCTGGCGCGTGCTTACCAGGCGATCGAACGCCGCGCCGCGGCCCATGCCGCCGAGTACGACTTGACGCCCGCTGAGTTCGGCGTGCTCGAGGCCCTCTATCACAAGGGGCCGCTCCTCTTGGGCGAGGTGCAGCGCAAGCTGCTGATCTCGAGCGCCGGCATCACGTATGTCGTCGATCGTCTCGAGCAACGCGAACTGGTGGAACGGCGGCCGTGCCCCACCGACCGGCGGGCACGCTATGCGGCGCTGACCGGAAAGGGGAAGGTGCTGATCGCCCGCGTATTCCCGGAACATCAGCAGCGGATGGAGCAGGCGCTCTCGGGCCTCGACCCGCACGAACAGGAGCGGGCGACCGCTCTGCTGCGCAAGCTGGGGCAACGGGCGGCTGCTTTGGACGAGTCGACCGAATCCTGACTCGAGGTCTCGCGCCCGGCACACGGTGGTGTCGCGTTTCGGCGTTGAGAGCGCGAGACCCGCGGTGGCGAGGCGAGAGCTGAGGACTTATCCTAGGCGGTCGATGACCGACCCCATCGTTCGTCCTGCGGTGGCTAAGGTGGCAGCGCTTGGCAAGGAGGACCGAGCATGAACCGGGAGACGACGACCCTC
>JASFLD010000259.1:0-6281 GCA_050118275.1 Gemmatimonadales bacterium | reverse complement strand
TGACGCATTGGGTCTACTTGGAATCGATCCACGCCTACCTGGAGGCGGGTGGCGGCTCCCGAGGCTCGGCCCTCGTGCTGGACCCGGCAGGCGAGTTGCCGTGCCCCGGGTTGGAGGACGCGTGGCGTTTTGCGCACAACGTGCCCGGCGCCGCGGTCGACCGCGAAATCCTCGAGGTGTGGCTCGATCCCGAGGGCGGGCTGGGGAAGCGCTGGGTGCCCGTGCGTCCGGTTCCGAGCGACGAAGGCTGGTTCGAGGAGTTGTGGCGGGACTATCGCGAAGGGCGCGTGTTCTCGTAAAGCCGCGCTGGGTATAGATGAACACTTCATACATGAGCTCGGCATAGATGAGCAGTCGGGGAAAGACATCACCCAGGGAGCGGCGCCGAATGGTCAGTTGCGTCCCGGCGCCGTCGGGATCATGGAACCGGGCCCACCAGGTTTGGGAAGGAGCACAGCGGTGTCGGACAGACCCTGCGCATTGGTGACGGGCGCCGGACGCGGCATCGGTCGCGCCATCGCCATCGCTCTGGCCCGAGAAGGGTACGACCTCGTCGGCAACGCGACGACGTACGATCCCGCTGACTCGACGCGCGGACTGGCGAACACACAGTCGCGCTGCGAGGAGTTGGGCGCCGCTTTCCTGCCGGTGGCCGTCGATATCGCCGACCTGCCCGGCCACGAGACGCTGGTGGCCCGGGCCATCGAGCGCTTCGGGCGGCTCGATCTGCTGGTAAACAACGCAGGCGTCGGTCCACTCGAGCGACGCGACTACCTGGAGACCACACCCGAAAGCTTCGATCGCGTCGTCGGCGTCAACCTTCGAGGCACGTTCTTCCTGACGCAGCGTGTGTCGCGGTATCTGGTGGAAGCGGTCGATCGGCATCGCGCGATCCGGCCGGCGATCGTGTTCATCACGTCCATCTCGGTGGACACTTCGTCGACTTCCCGTGCCGAGTACTGCGTGTCGAAGGCGGGCCTCAGTCAACTGGCGCGCCTCTGCGCGGATCGACTGGCGCGGCACGGAATCGCCGTGTATGAGGTACGGCCGGGGTTGATCGCCACCGACATGACCGCCCCGGTCAAAGACAAGTACGATGCGGCGATCGCCGCCGGCGTCGTTCCCCAGGCACGTTGGGGCGCGCCCGAGGACGTGGGTCGGGCGGTGGCGGCGCTGGCCCGAGGCGACTTCGCGTACTCCACCGGCGCGGTCTTCGAGGTGAGCGGCGGCATGAACATCAAGCGCCTGTGATGCGGCGACGGATGGGCGCGGGCGGGAGACGAACGTGAGCAAGTCCGAGGCCTTGTGGCAGATCCTCGAGCGCGGCCGGTTGATCGCGTTACTCAACCCGAAGAGCCCCGAGGATTGCATTGCGGCGTACGAAACGCTGGCACCTTTGGGCGTCGTGCTCGAGATCGCGTTCCGTAGCCGCCACGCTCTGCCGGGGATCGGAGCGGTGCTGGCGAAGCACCCCGATGCGCTGTTGCTGGCTGGGACCGTTCTCACCCGAGCGCAGGTCGAAGCGGCGCTCGATGCTGGAGTGGCGGGGGTCATCTCGGCGGACTATGTGCCCGGAGTGGTCGAAGCCTGCGTCGCGGCCGACGTGATGTGCGTGCCCGGGGGCCTGGCCGACTGCGGCAAGCAGCTGGTGCAGAAGGCCGAGCTGTACGGATGGCCTCTGGAGGAGCTGCGCGAACGGCGCTCTTGGCAGTGGGTCTACAAGGTCTTCCCCGCCATGGCCGATGAGGGTGCGGTGCGGGCGACCGTGGCAGCCTGGCGTGCGGTGTATCCGGGAGTGCGGATTGTCTACACCGGCGGCGTGACGCTGGAGAACGTGGGACGGCTGTCCCGACACGATCCCCAAGGGATCTTCTGCGGTTCCGCACTGACTCGTCACTTGGGCGACGCAGAGCGTATGCGGGAGGATGTCGAACGTTGGCAGCACGCTGTATCCGGCGCCCGCGTGAGCCAGGGTCCGCCAGGGGGGCCGGTCGCCGGTGCCGGGGAGTCCGCTGTCGGGAGCGCCGTTCAGGGCAAATCCGAGACCGACGAGTCGAAGGCTCGAGACTGGGAGCGCCGGCGGGTCGTCACATTCGGCGAGCTGATGGTGCGATTATCGCCGCCGCGGGGCAGTCGGTTCCGGCAGGCGACCCGTTTCGACGTCACTCACGGCGGCGCCGAAGCCAACGTCGCGGTCTCGCTGGCCCAGTGGGGTCTACCCTCACGCTACGTGACCGCTCTGCCGGAGCACGACCTCGGGCAGGCGGCCGTGGACAGGTTGCGCGCGCTGGGCGTCGATACGTCGGCCATCCTGCGGCGCGGCGATCGTATCGGGATCTACTTCCTCGAGCACGGCGCATCCCAGCGTCCGTCGCGGGTGATCTACGACCGGGCCGGCTCGGCGGTCTCGCGGTTGGGGCCGGGCGAGGTCGATTGGGAAGCGATCTTCGCCGATGCGGCCTGGTTCCACTGGACCGGCATCACGCCGGCCCTGAGCGAGTCGGCGGCGGAGCTTACCGGCCAGGCCGTGCGAGTCGCCAAGCGGATGGGGCTGACCGTCAGCGCCGACATCAACTACCGGTCGAAGCTCTGGTCGCGCGAACAGGCTACCAGCGTGATGACGCCACTGATGGAGCACGTGGACCTGTTGGTTGGTAACGAGGAGGATGCCGCCGACGTTTTCGGCATCACCGCCGGCGACACTGACGCAGAGCGAGGCACGCTGGACTTCGCGGCGTACGAGGAGGTCACGCGCCAACTGGTCGAGCGATTCGGTCTGCGGATGGCGGCGATCACTCTGCGAGAGAGTCATTCGGCGTCGGAGAATACCTGGTCGGCCTGTCTGCATGACGGAGAACGCTTCCTGCGAGGGCCGTCTTACCGGATTCAGCTCGTGGACCGTGTCGGCGCCGGCGATGCGTTCACCGCCGGCCTGATCTATGCCGGGCTGACCGGCAGGGGCAGCCGCGACGCGCTGGAGTTCGCGGTGGCCGCATCTTGCCTGAAGCAGACCATGGGCGGCGACTTCAATCTGGTCTCGGTCGCCGAGGTCGAAGCGCTGGCGGTGGGTGGGGGCGCCGGGAGGATCAAGCGATGACCGACGCGGAGTGGAGCGGCGATCTCTCCGCCGCGCTGCTGGCGGGGGATGCGGAGCGCGCGCGGACGTTGACCGAGCGGGCCCTGCACTCGGGGATCCCGCCAGAGCAACTGCTGGACCGGGCGCTCGTACCGGCGATAGCCGAGGCGGGCCGCCGGTTCGAGGACCAGCGCTTCTTCCTCCCGGAGTTGATGCTCGCCGCGCGCGCGACCAAGGCGGCGCTGGCGCTGGTCAAGCCGCTGTTGGCGGAGCGCGACGTGCCGCCCGCCGGCCGGGTGGTCATCGGCACCGTGGCCGGCGACCTGCACGATATCGGAAAGAACATCGTCGGCGCGATGCTCGAAGGCGGCGGCTTCACGGTGCACGACCTGGGAATCGATGTGGCGCCGGCGGCGTTCGCGGCTGCGGTTCTCGAGCACGACGCCGATATCATCGGACTATCGGCCCTGCTGACCACGACGATGCCGGGTATGCGTCAGGTGGTGGAGGAGCTGCACCGCGCCGGCGTGCGGGAACGGGTGAAGGTGCTGGTGGGCGGTGCCCCGTTGACGGCGGCCTACGCTGCCGAGATAGGCGCGGACGCCTACGCCGCCACGGCGGCGCAAGCGGTCAGCACGGCCCAACGACTCCTGAGGGGCGCGGGTGCCGTCGAGCCCAGTGATCACGGCCCATCCGCCATGGCCCGCCCTCACCCATCCATGGAGCCGGTTCGGGTCGTGGCCGCTCCCGCCGGACCCGTTCCCGACCGGGTTGCCTCGGGAACCGTCACGCCGCGCCAGCTGGTCAAGCAGGCTTTGGAGTTCACGAGCCCGAGCCGTCTGCCGCGCCAGATGTGGTTGCTGCCCTGGGCCTCGAAGCGATACCCGGAGGATGTCACTCGCCTCGAGCGCGACTTCCCGTCGGACATCGTCGTCGTCCCCATCTTCTGCAGCGAGCCGGTGCCGGGCGGCGGCAACGCCCACACCGTCGGCACCTTCGTCGACGCCTGGGGCTGCACCTTTCAGAATCTGCAGGAAGGCATCATTGGACAGGTCAAGCAGCCGCTGGTGACCGATTGGTCCCAGGCGGACCGCATCCGCTTCCCGCGCGAACGCTTGGCCGTCGACCGCGACCGGATCGCCGAGTTCTGCCGCACCACCGATCGATTCGTCCTGGCCGGGACCTGCCCGCGGCCGTTCGAGCGACTGCAGTTTCTGCGCGGCCCCGAGAACCTGTATCTGGACCTCAATCGACCATCGAAGGCGCTGCGCGCGTTTATCGAACGCCTGCACGCGTACTACGTCGAGGAGTTGAAGATCTGGGCCGAGACGGAGGTCGATGCCCTCACGTTCATGGATGACTGGGGCAGCCAGCAGGGGCTGCTGGTCGCGCCCGACCTGTGGCGCCAGTTATTCAAGCCCCTGTATGCCGACTACATCGCGATCGCGCACGCGCACGGCAAGCACGCCTTCATGCACTCCGATGGGCATATCTCGGAGATCATCTCCGACCTCATCGAGATCGGCCTGGACGCGCTGAACGCCCAGGTGTTCTGCATGGACATCGAGGATCTAGGCCGGCGGTTCGCTGGCAAACTGACCTTCTGGGGCGAGCTGGATCGGCAACAGTTGCTGCCGCGGGCCAGCACCACTCAGATCGCCGAGGCCGCCGCGAGGCTGCGGGCGGCCTTCCACCGCGATGGCGGTTTCATCGCTCAGTGCGAGTTCGGGCCGGGAGCGCGGCCGGAGAACGTCTACGCGTTCTTCGCGGCTTGCGCGAGAGGGTGACGACGCGTGTACTGGTTCGGACTGCATCTCATCGATGTCCTGATCATCGGCGCCTACGTTGCGGTGGTCCTCTGGATCGGCGCCTGGGTGGGCCGCCGGCTGCGGAGCGAGACCGACTTCTACTTGGCGGGACGGAAGCTGGGGAAGCTCTACCAGTTCTTCCTCAACTTCGGGGCATCTACCGACGCCAATCAGGCCGTCGGCGTGTCGCGGGAGATCTACCGCCAGGGCCTGGGTGGGATGTGGATACAGTTCCTCGTCCTGTTTCTCACGCCCTTCTATTGGTTCACCACGTCGCTGTTTCGCCGCGCGCGTCTCGTCACAATCGGCGACATGCTGGAGGAGCGGTTCGACAGCAGATTTCTCGGCGGCGCCTTCGCGGCGTTCACCCTCGTGATGTGTCTGATCGGGGGCGGCGCCGCCTACATGGTCGCGGGGAAGACGATGATGGCGCTCACCCCCAAGGCCGAGAGCGCATACACGGCCGAGGAGGCGACATCGGTCGCCCAGTTCCGCGAGTACCGCGACTTGCAGGCGCGCCTGGCCGAGGGGCTGACCGCGACCGAGTTGTCGCGTTACGAGGTCTTGCACGAGCGAGCCAAGCGCGGCGAGCTGCGCGGACTGGTCTCCTACACGAATCCGCTGATCTTCTACGTCGGCTATGCGCTGATCATCGCCATCTACACTATGCTGGGCGGTTTCACCGCGGCGGCGATCTCGGATGCCATCCAGGGCGTGTTGATCATCACGTTTTCGTTGATGTTGATTCCCCTCGGATTGAGTCAGTTGGGCGGCTTCGAGGGGCTGCACGCGCGGGTGCCGGACTACATGTTCGCGTTGTTCGGATCGGCGGCGCTGAGCGAATACGCGTGGTACACCATCTTGGCGATGGTCATCGCCAACCTGGTATCGATCATCGCCGCGGCGCCGGGGATGCAGACGGCCGGTTCCGCCCGCGACGAGATGACCGCCCGCGTCGGCATGCTGGGCGGAATGTTCTTCAAGCGCTTCATCATGCTGTTCTGGGCCCTGGCCGGCCTCATCGCCATCGGGCTGTACGGTGGCGCGCTGGACGATCCCGACCAGATCTGGGGCGTGATGACGCGCAGTTTGCTTTTCCCCGGCGCCATCGGCCTCATGCTGGCTGGCGTGCTGGCCGCCAACATGTCGTCGCTGGATGCACTGGCGGTCGCCAATTCGGCGCTCTTCGTCCACAACATCTACCGGCCGGTCAGGCCGGGCCGCTCGGAACGCCACTACATCAATACGGGGCGCATAGCGATCGGGGTCATCCTGCTGGGTGGCATCGTGACGGCGATCTACGCCGACAACCTGCTCCACCTGTTCAAGTACTTCATCTCGCTGCCGGCGGTTTTCGGCGCTGCCATCTGGCTGGGCTTCGTCTGGCGGCGACTGAC
>JASFLD010000258.1:0-6293 GCA_050118275.1 Gemmatimonadales bacterium | reverse complement strand
GCCGGCGAAGACAGTCCGGCGAGGTGAAAAATGCGATCGGCCCGGACATGGCGAGTCAGCGCCCGAATCGTGTCCACCCGCTCGAGATCGACCTTCATCCAGCGAACTTGCCCTGCCTCCGCTTCGCCGAGAGTCGTCAATTGGGGAGGCAACCTCAGCACCGCCCCGACCACCTCTTCTCCCCTGCGTAACAACTCCGTCACCAAGTGCTGCCCGACAAACCCATCGGCACCGGTGACGAGATTGACCGTCACGTCGTTCCTCGTTCCGCGGGTTCTGACCGAACGACCTCCAGATCGCTGTCCACCATCATCTGAACCAGCGCTCGGAATTCGACCCTGGGCTCCCAGCCGAGCTCGCGTCGCGCTCGCGAGGCATCGGCCACCAACGTCTCGACCTCTGCAGGGCGTTTCAAGCGCTCATCAAAGATGACGTACTCACGCCAGTCGAGATCCAAGTATCCGAAAGCAGTTTCGACCAAATCCTGCACGCTGTGCTGAATGCCGGTCCCGACTACGTAGTCCCGCGGCTCGTCCTCCTGCAGCATCATCCACATCGCCCGCACGTAGTCGCCGGCATATCCCCAGTCACGTTTGGCTTCCATGTTGCCGAGGCGAAGCTCCTCGGCCAGGCCCAACTTGATGCGAGCCGCGTTGTAGGTGACCTTGCGGGTCACGAATTCCAATCCACGGCGCGGAGATTCGTGGTTGAAGAGAATGCCGCTGACGGCGAACAGGTCGTAGCTTTCCCGATAGTTGACGGTTATCCAGTGGCCATAAACCTTGGCCACCCCATAAGGCGAGCGAGGATAGAAGGGCGTCGTCTCCGACTGCGGACTCTCACGCACCTTACCGAACATCTCCGAACTCGATGCCTGGTAGAAGCGTGCCTGGGGATTCGCCCGTCGTACGGCCTCGAGCAGTCGCATCACACCAAGGGCAGTCGCTTCGCCGGTCAACACCGGCTGGGCCCAGGAGGCCGGAACGAATGACTGGGCGGCGAGGTTGTACACCTCATCCGGCTGCGCCTCGGCGACCGCCGTCAGTAGCGAGTTCTGATCGAGGAGATCTCCCGAGAGAATCGTGATTCGGTCCTGGATGTGGCGGATCCGCTCGAAGTTGAGTGTCGACGATCGCCGTACCAGACCGAAGACCTCGTAGCCCTTCTCAAGAAGAAAGTCTGCCAGGAAGGAACCGTCCTGCCCCGTGATACCCGTTATCAGTGCGCGTTTCGCCATCGGACCACCTTATCTCGCCTCTCAGCCGTGGCAGGGAATGCTACGCCTTCCGCGCCAGGACGTTTCTCGTATCCAATACAGGGCATGTCGCGGCCTGCAGCAGGCTATAGTCCACGTCGCTGTGGTCGGTCACGACGATCACCAAGTCGGCGCTCGCGATCAACTCCCCGGTCAGCGGAACGGAACTCAGATCTTGTCCTTCCAGATGAAGAGTCGGGACAAGCGGGTCGTGGTAGAGCACTTCGGCACCCTTGGCGGCCAAGAGTTGAATGATGTCGAGTGCGGGTGATTCCCGAGTGTCATCGGTATCCGGTTTGTAGGCTACGCCGACGATGACGACCCTGGATCCTCGCACGGGCTTACCGTGGTCATTGAGCAGTCCAGCGCCCTTCTCGGTCACATATTGTGGCATCTCAGCATTGATCTCGCTCGCCAGCTCGACGAGGCGCGTCTTGTAATCGAGCGTCTTCATCTTCCACGACAGGTAATGCGGATCGACCGGAATGCAATGGCCTCCCAGTCCCGGCCCGGGCATGAACTTCATGAAGCCGAACGGCTTCGTGGCGGCCGCTTCGATCACCTCCCAAACGTCCACGCCCAGCTTGTCGCACACGATTGCCATCTCGTTTGCCAGGGCGATATTGACCGACCGGAAGGTATTCTCCAGCAGTTTGGTGAGCTCAGCGGCTTCCGTACTCGACACAGTGACGACCTTCTCGATGATCGACGAGTACAGAACGCGTGTTACCTCCGTGCACGCGGGAGTGATTCCACCCACCACCTTCGGCGTGTTGTCGATGTGCCATACCGGGTTGCTCGGATCGACTCGCTCCGGGCTGAATGCCAAGAAAAGGTCTTTCCCAACCGTCAACTGTCCATCGCCGGTGAGCGCGGGAAGCAACAACTCGCGCGTTGTGCCGGGATATGTAGTCGACTCCAAGACGATCAGCTGACCCGGCCGGACCGCGCTGCGAACGGAGTTCGTCGCCGACATGATATACGAGACGTCGGGGTCACCCGTCTTGCCCAACGGCGTGGGCACGCAGATGCAAATCGCTTCCAGCTCGCTCAGCCGATCGTAATCGAGCGTCGCTTTCAGCCGGCCCAATTCCACGGCGGCGGAGAGCCGTTCGCTCGCCACGTCCTGTACGTACGACTCGCCGCGTCCCAGAGCTTCGACTTTGTTCTCCGAGACTTCGAAACCGAGAACCGAAAAGCCGGCTTCCGCGAACTCGACGGCCAGCGGCAGTCCGACGTAGCCAAGCCCCACGACGCCGATCCGAGCTTCGCGACTCTCCACCTTCCGAATCAGCGATTCCGCCACCTCGCCGTACGGCGTCGTGGTCGTCGCCACCTGACCCTTTTCCTCCATCAGTTACCTTCCCAGAAGTGCGGCCGCGTCCGCCGCAAAATACGTGACGATCAGATCCGCCCCCGCCCTGCGGATAGAGACCATCGTCTCCAGCATCACCCGCTCCTCGTCTATCCACCCTCTCTCCGCAGCGGCTTTTATCATGCTGTACTCGCCGGACACATGATAGGCAGCCACCGGATACCCCGTCTCGCGCTTCACCCTCGCGACCACATCGAGATAGGGCAGAGCCGGTTTGACCATGATGACGTCGGCACCCTCCTCCAGATCGAGACGCACCTCTCGCAGAGCTTCGTCGGAATTCGCGGCATCCATCTGGTAGCCCCGCCGGTCGCCGAATTGGGGAGCCGAGTCCGCCGCCTCGCGAAACGGTCCGTAGAATGCCGAAGCGAACTTCGCCGCGTACGACAAGATAGGCATCTGGGCGTGGCCCGCGGCGTCGAGCGCCTGCCGGATCGCACCGACACGACCGTCCATCATGTCGCTCGGCGCCACGATGTCCGCACCGGCATCCGCGTGCGACACGGCGCTGCGCGCCAGTAACTCCAAGGTCGAATCGTTGTCGACTTCGCCGTCCGGGGTAAGCAGTCCACAATGTCCGTGATCGGTATACTCACACAGACAAACGTCGGTAATGACCGCCAGATCGCTGACTCGCTCCTTGATGGCGCGCACTGCGCGTTGTACGATCCCGTCCGCGGCGTAAGCCCCACTGCCCCGTGCGTCTTTCGTCTCCGGAAGCCCGAAAAGGATGACCGCCGCTACGCCGAGCCGCTCGAGCCGCTCCGCCTCCGCGGCAGCGTCTGCTACTGGCAGTTGCTCGACCCCGGGCATCGCCGATACAGGTCGGCGTTTTTGCTCGTGCGTCACGAACAACGGGGCAATGAAGTCTCCCGGCTCGATCGATGTCTCACGCACCATCGCCCGCAGTCGCTCGGTCCGACGCAAACGTCGCCCTCGGTAGATTGGGAAACCTGGCATCTTGCTCTCACTCCCGCAAAGTCCGATAGAATTCGCTGATCGCTTCCAAGAGTCCTTTGACCGTGTACTCATGCGCTTCCACGTCGACCCGGACTCCGGCCGAACGCGCCGCGCGGGCGGTGATCGGCCCGATTGCCGCTACTCTCGCTCGCCCCAACTCGGTGCCGTGGCTCTGCTCCACGAAATGCCGGACCGTCGACGACGCGGTGAACGTGACCATGTCCACCTCGCCACGCCGCAGGGCGGCCGCCAACCTGGCGATCCCTGCGGCGTCCGCCCTCGACTCGTAGGCCACGATCTCGTCGACTTGGGCCCCGGCGGCTCTCAGCCGTTGCGGGAGCACCTGCCGCGCGCCAGCCGCTCGCGGCAACAGTACACGGCGTCCGGACAAATCGTCGAACGCGACCAATGCATCGGCCACCGCCTCGGCCACATACTCCTCAGGGATGATCTCGGGGCGGCTGCTGCGTGCCTCGAGTGCCTCGCCCGTAGCAGGTCCGATCGCCGCCACGCGCACGCTCGCTGGCAGCCCCTCCTGTCCTCGCGCTTCCAGTTCGCGCCACAGGTGGTCTACCCCGTTCGCGCTCGTGAACACCACCCAATCGTAGCTTTCCAGTTCTTCCGCTGCCCTGCGCAGAGGTCCGGGATCGGGCGGATCTACTATCTCGATGGTCGGACACACCAACGGCTCGGCGCCTAATTCACGCAGACCGTTGATCAGCGCCGCAGCCTGCCCGGCCGGGCGCGTGACCGCGATTCGCCGACCGGCCAGAGGCTTACTGTCGAGATTTCGCTCGTCCGTCGTCACATGCCTCTCTTGTCGGGGCCGGCGGGCGGGTGCGCCAGGCCTCGCCTCACCGACCCAAGTCTAGCGGGCGGCGATGTTCGTCCGGCCGTGAGATCTTCGCCGGTGCCCGGGCGCCAATATGGCTGGGGCCGGCGAGGGCAGCAACCGATCCTGTCCGCGCACCGGCCGCCCCGCAGGCCGATGATCCGATCTGAGCCGCCTCGGCTTGCGTTTACCGGGACGAGACGCAGAGCCCGTGGATCGATCGCCATTGTGTTGCCCTGCCCATGCCGCGTCTACATATTTGCCAGCTTAGAAGCAACTCCAACTAGTTTGCGGGCGAACCCCGTTGCCGGTCGATTCACCTCGGGGAAAGGAGGGCTGTCAATGGCTAGTTTCATCAGCGCAAACCTCGGCCATGAACTGACCGGCGGGTTCGTGATCTTCAAGCTTGACGCGAAGCTCCGTTTTACACCGAACGAAGTGGGGCATCGCTGGCTGTTCCAGATCGAGTTCATGGAGCAGGACCCCGTCTCCGACGATCGCCTGTCCCCTGTTGCCAAAGCCGAACAATTCGGTCAGCCGGACGCATCAATCAAGCGCCACTACATCATACCCTCCAAGGAAGAGATCGACCTCACGTTCAAGGAAGAGTTTCCGGCGCACCTTGTCGACACCGAATGGGGGAAAGAAGAGGTGTACGCCAAGGTGCAAGCCCTCCCGCTCGAAGCCCCCGCAGGATTCGTCGCCGCCCAAGCAAGAACTAACGTGACGAAGGTGGATGTCTAGCCGTTCAGCGGCGGTTTCCGCGGGCCGGAATGCTCTCGCGCGGTTCTCACGACGAGGGACGTCGGCGGGGAGTCGTAGCCGAGAATCCCGAGTAGTGGCAGGGGTACTTTCGGCCGCAGTCGCAGCGAAAGACTACGCGACTCCGGCCGTTTTGGTCAGTGGTGAGAACTGAATCCCGCGACTCACCCCGCGGGCCACCGATCTTGTTCAGGGGGCCTTTTGTATCTTTCCGGACTTGATGCAGCGGCCGCAGACGCGGACGCGCCTCACCTCACCGTTTTCTATGATACGAACGGCCTGTAGATTCGGCAGCCAGCGACGCTTCGTCTTGTTGTTTGCGTGGCTGACGTTGTTGCCCACAGCGGGGCCTTTTCCACACGTATAACACACCCGCGACATTACTCCTACACTCCCCGTACTTTTCGGTGATCCGACGTTTTCGGCTAAGACCCAGGTTCGCCCGATGTAGGTCCTCCCTCCGGGAACACGAAATCGAGCGAATCTACCAAGAAGAAGGTCGAATGCCCTTCCAGCTTCTGACGATTCTGCGGATCGAAGAGGCCCCGCTGCGCATAGACATCGATGATTGAGTCGTTGAGCGCATAGACCTGCCCGGCGATGGCCACGTTGTCTCCGCCCACGACCGTGAGTCCCGACTCCAGCACCGAACGCTCGAGTATCAGTGGGTACCCGGACAGACCGGGCAAGTCTGCGGTCAGCGCCGCGTGCCCGATCTGCTCGCCGATCGTGACGGGTGACACCAGGACGCGCTGCCGCGAGAACTGGCTCGGGTCCTTCACGAAGGTTGTATCCGCGACGCGGGGCAGTCCTCCAGCGGCTGTATCCGCCGCAACCACTGCGGGTTGGATCGCAGAGGACTCCACGTACAGCCAGTACATGAAGCCGGCCACCAAGATGGCGGCCATCGTTGCCCAGGGCCAGGTAACCGACGTCAACTTCCCGAGCACACCAGCCATGTGATCGCCCCCATAACGGGTTATTGTTCGATGAGCTGGACGAGAGAGATCTCGGCGCCGTCACCCTGGCGTCGTCCGAGTTTCAGGACACGCAGGTAGCCTCCATCCCGCTCTGCATAACGCGGGCCGAGGGTCTCGAACAGTTTCTTG
>JASFLD010000257.1:0-6314 GCA_050118275.1 Gemmatimonadales bacterium | reverse complement strand
GCATCGGCCATTTCGCTTCCCGTCAGTTGCTCGCCGGAGATGGCGACGGTCTTCCCGATGAACTCGCTTCCCCGCTTGAAGATGCCAAGGGCACACTTGCCGATGTCCTCGGCGGCGATCCCCGGTAACTTCGCGTCGTCGAGCGGGAAGGTGAGCGCCAGCTTGCCGTCCGGCCCGCGCTGCGGGCCCGATCCGAAGAAGATGAAGTTGTCCCAGTAGAAACAGGTCTGCAGGCAGGTCGCGGGGACGCCGGACTGGAGGAAGATCTCGTCCGCCTCTCCTTTCGCGTCGAAGTGGGGCACCTTGTAGTGGTCCATCAGTGTGGGCATGCGGTCGTCATCCAGCGGCACCCACTGGCGGGTGTCCTCGAGAGTGGACCAGATGACGTGCCGGACGCCGGCCTCGTCCGCCGCCCGCACCATGTTGCGCGCCTGGGCCAGCTCCTTCTCCGGCGAATAGTGTTCCCAATAGTTTGTGACGCAGTAGGCGCCGTAGGCGCCATCAAAGGCCTTGATGAGGCTGGTCACATCGTCCAGGTCGGCGGCGACGACCTCGGCACCGGCGTCGGCCAGCGCCTTCGCCTTCTCCGAGTTGGGGTCGCGGGTCAGCGCCCGCGCGGCGAACTCGCCGTCGGGATCGCTGAGAATGGCATCCACCAGGCCGCCGCCCTGGTTGCCGGTGGCGCCGACGACTGCAATGATCTTCTTTGGGGCCATAATCGCACTCCTTCTAGATGATTCGGTTGTGACAACACCCTAACGTATCCGGGCGGAGGGGCCGCTTCAAGCGAGTCGATGCCTGGGGCTGCCCGGTTGGCGGTCGTACTGGAGGGCGTGGTGCGGGTCGCTCGAACGCGTCTCGGGTTGACAATCGCCGCATCGCCCATTAGCGTTGAGGCCGCTTGGGAGTCGCGTCCCGATGCTCGTGCCGGCGTGCCGGGGAGAAGTCCCGGAGGTGCCGGGTCGCGGGGAGAACCCTGCGGCGGCGTCGGTGACGCGTTTTCGCTTATCGGGGTGTTGATGAGTTGACCGGGCGACCTGCCCGGCGAGGAACGGAGTAGTGACAGTGTACGGGAAGATGCAGCGACCACACGCGCTAAGCGCATCCTCCCCGAGGTCGGACGGCCTCGGGATGGGAAACGTGCGTGCTTTCGCCGGCAGTGCAGGCGATCCGGGAGGTGAAGCTCGGTAGAGCGCGATCTTCGCCTTGGGAGCGATTTCCGAACGCCCCACCTGCGCTACGAGCCGGGTGGGGCGTTTCGCTTGGCGGATCGACACGGGCGCTGGCCGGTTGAATGGCGGGGCTCGAATACGGCGGCTGGAAGAACGAGACGGATCGGGCGCGAGGCTCGGGTGCAGTGATTCGACGCGACTTCCTTAAAGGCCCGGGCCGAGCGTCCGGTTCGCCCGATCGGCCAGCCCGTGCTCAGCGCCGCTCGCAGAGAGGGGAATTGCGAGTTGAACGAGGCGGCGGACGCGAATGAACGCTGACTTGAAAGAAAGCGACGGGGCCGAGGGCGTCGGTTAGGTCCTCCGCCCCGGGGCCGGGACACCCCGGCCAATGGAGGCTAGAGGATCATGGTGATCAACCGATTGAAGGACTACTTCGGCCCGGAGCCGGAGGAGCGACCGCCGGACCAGGAGTACTACATCGTCGGCGGCGTGGCCGGCTACTTCTACGTCACGCGCGAGACGGCACGGAGCATCGCGCGGCAACTGGAGCGGCGCCGACCGCCGCGCTGGATCGTCTTCCGCGACCTCACAGGTTCCGAGGTCCGCGTGCGTCCGTGCAAGCTGGACGCCGTGTACGAGTCCACTGCCGAGCAGCGGGCCCGCGAACGCGCTTTCATCCGCGCTCGCAAGATGGAAGCGGAGGGAGACCAGCGTCCTTGGGAAGAGGACGAATAGCGGAGCCGGGGCACAGGCCGGGACAACGGTCTGCGCCCGGCTCGGCGGCAGGGCTGTTCGCAGATAGATTATCGAACGACGCGGAGCGCGTCGCTGGACGATAGGGCGATTGGGGCGGTGGCAATTCGTGTTCAGTCGGCGTGGGTCAGCGCGTGAACCTCGTTCCGGATACCCTCGGATTCGCCGTCGAAGCGGTAGGTCTTCATCTCCGGTCCGGCACCATCCGTTTGTTCGATCCGGAATACGAGGATGGAATGTTGGTCGTTCGGTCCGTGATACTCCAGGTAGGCGTATTGACGGTCCGGTTCCGCTCCGGCGCTCACCTCGAACTGGTCGTCGCTGCGTGCCAGTCGAACCAGGTCTTGCAGCCAGGCGGTAATTGTGGTGGAGCCGTGCTCTTCGCTCATGATCGCTCACCTGTGGGATATGGTTTGAGACTCGTGATAGCCCTAATCCACGATTCGCGCTGGAGGCGCCCAACTAAGGGAACGCCTCCACCCGCGTATGGGTTCACGACCAACCGAACAGCGCCACGAACCGGACGGCCAGCGTGGAACCGCTCATCAGGGCCGCGGCACCGATCGATATCAGGGCCACGAGCGAGAGGACCATCGGACTGTAACCGGCCAAGGCGAGAATGCCGAGGACGATCGCACCGATGCCGACGAGGAAATCCGAGCCGGTCGCGAGGTACAGCGTGCGGTGCGACGTCTCGTGTTCCATCGATGCCGTCATCGAGTTGAACAATCCTTCCAGCCGCGTCAGCGCGCCGCTCGCCATCAGCAGCGACGTCCCGAGGACGATGCCCGCAATGGGCAGCAAGGTCATGGGCGAGATCCCCAGCAAGGCCAACAGACCCAGCACCGCGCCTGCCGCGCCGGTCAAGGCCTCCATGCCCAGGCCGCCCAAGATCTGACGGCGGACCTGATATCGCTGTCCACGTTCCGCGAATGCCAGGGCGCGCGCCGCGATGGCGCCACCGCCGGTCAACAACGCGACGCCGGCCGCGATGGCGGCGATAGGTGCCAGCACGTTCGGTATGACGCCGACCAACGCGAGGATCGCCAGAGCCAGCGCTCCGGCCCCCGACAGCGTCTCGCTTAGCGTTCCCGTTTCTACCTGTTTGACGTCACGCGCCGACACGGACTGCGAGACAGCGCCTACAGCTTCTCCGTGTTCGATTGCGGTTGCCATTATGAAACCTCCTCAAGTTCATTCTGGAAACATCAGTCGTGCTCAGGGATTGACCCTGACCGACTCCATTCTTGTGTGGCCATTTCGACTCGCATTTGCCGTTCCAGTGAAAAAGCGGCGTGGTTGCTGGTAATTCTTGATGTCGTTGCACTTACGCCGGCGCGACTTGGCGTATTTGCACCGCCTATTGGATGGATTTGCGCCGCCGATCTCGAATCTGCTCCGGGAAGCGGCGGCTACGTCTTTGACGTGAGATGTGACACACGATCAATGACCTGGATCCGCGTCGCCGATCGATCGGAACGCCCAGCGCCAACTACCTCTGATCGAGAACCTCGGACGCTCCCACGCTGCTTGCATCAAAGGGCCCTGACACGGCATATGATGGTACGTAGTCATAGAGAACGATCGGCGGCAGAGCATCGCTCCGTCACCGTTCCAGCCGGATCGATGCCGGATTACCAAGAGAGGTATCATCGACTGAGCATGAAACGCGAGAACATACGCTTTCCGCCCAAGGACGAGCCGCTGCGCGCCGACGTCAGCGTGCTGGGCGAACTGGTCGGTGAGGTGATTCGTGAGCAGGGCGGCGCAGGGCTGTTCGAGCGCGTCGAGCGAGCCCGCGGTGCGGCCATCCGCCGACGCGAGGGCGACCGCCGCGGTGAGATTGAGGTGCAGCGTGCCGTATACTCGCTGGAACCGGGGCCGGCCAAGGAGTTGGTGCGCGCCTTCTCCACCTACTTCCAGGTGGTCAACATGGCGGAGAAGGTTCACCGGATCCGGCGGCGCCGGGACTACCTGCGGGAGGGCACGCCGCAGCCGCAGAGCCTCGAGGACACGGTGCGGCGACTGGCCGACTCCGGGCTCGGACTGCAGGATGCGCTGGATCTCCTCCGGCAGTTGGCCGTCGAGCCAGTGTTCACCGCGCATCCCAGCCAGGCCACGCGTGCCACCATCCTGGAGAAGCAGCAGCGGATCGCCCGCACGTTGGTGGAGCGTTTCGATCCGTCGGTCACGCCACCGGAAGAGCACGCGGCCATGGAACAGATCCGCTCGGAAGTCGCCGCGGGCTGGCAGACGGAGGAACATCCGCCGGAGCGGCCCACGGTGAGGCAGGAGTTGGAGCACATCCTGTTCTACCTGATCGAGATCGTCTATCGAGTAATTCCCCCCTTCTACGAGGCGCTGACGGACGCCCTGGGCAAGGTGTACGGCGGTGCGGCGAGCGTGAGCGATGTTCCGACGGTGCTGCGCTTCGCGTCTTGGGTTGGCGGCGACATGGATGGGAATCCGAACGTCACGGCCGCCACGATCCGCGACGCGCTGGCGCGTCAGCGCCGGCTGATCCTCGACTGCTACCGTGAGGAGAGCCTGCACCTGGCTCGGACTTTAAGCCAGTCGCAGTCGCGTGTGGAGGTCGACGCCCAGCTCCTCGCTCGTGTGGAGGACTACGCCGGCCTTTTCCCGGAGATCTACGAAGATATTCCGGAACGTCACCGAACGATGCCCTATCGCGTACTGTTCCAGCTGATGGCGGCCCGGCTCACGGCGGCGGAGCGTGACACGGAAGGAGCTTACGAGTCGGCGGACGAATTCTGCGATGATCTGCACCGGGTCCTCACCAGCCTGAAGCACGGCCGGGGGATGCGAGCCGGCGGCTTCGCGGTCCGCCGCCTGTTGCGCCGCGTCGAGACGTTCGGCTTCCACCTGGCCACCTTGGATGTGCGCCAGAACGCCGCGGTCCACCGTCGCGTGGTGGGTCGTTTGCTGAATCTCCCAGACTGGCCGGAACTGGCGGCGGCGGATCGGCAGGCCCGCCTGATCGACGTTCTCGAGTCGGGTGATGGCCCCGCGGCGAACCTGGACGACGAGGCGGCGGACACGCTCGACGTCTTCCGGGCCATCGCCGAGAGCCGGGCGGCGTACGGCTCGCGAGCCATCGGTCCTTACGTAGTGAGTATGAGCGAGGGCGCCGACGACGTCGTCGCCGTGCTGGTGCTCGCCAAGTGGGCCGGCCTGGCCGATGGAGAGGGGCGGGTGCCGCTGGATGTCGCGCCACTGTTCGAGACGGTGGCGGATCTTAGGGCCGCGCCCGAAGTCATGAGCCAACTGTTCGCCGAGCGGCTCTACGCCGACCACCTGGACGCTCGCGGCGGGCACCAGATCGTGATGGTCGGCTACTCCGACAGCAACAAGGACGGCGGCTTGGCCGCGTCGCGCTGGTCGCTGCAGCGTGCCCAGGCCGAGCTGGTGGGTGTCGCCGATGCCGCCGACGTGGCGCTCACCATCTTCCACGGGCGCGGTGGGAGCATCGGCCGGGGCGGGGGAAAGAGCCACGACGCCGTGATGGCGGCGCCTCCCGGCGCGGTGCGCGGCCGCCTGCGGGTGACCGAGCAGGGCGAGGTGATCGACGACAAGTACGGGCTGCGGGGAATCGCGGAGCGGACGCTGGAGCGCATCGCCGGCGCCGTTGCCCTGGCCACCGCGCTGCCGCGAGCGGTGGACGAGCGCGAGGAGCGTTGGCGGAAAATGATGGAGCGGATCGCATCGGCGAGCCGCGACGCGTACACCGGACTGGTGTACGGAGACGTGGGCTTCGCTGGCTACTTTCGCAACGCGACGCCCATAGATGTGATCGAGCGCATGCCCATCGGCTCGCGGCCGGCGGCGCGCCAGGCGAGCGGCCGGATCGAGGACTTGCGGGCCATTCCGTGGGTCTTCGCCTGGACCCAGAGTCGGCAGCTGCTGCCGGGTTGGTATGGACTGGGCACGGGGCTGGAGCGAGCGGTGGACGAGTACGGCGAGGACGACGTGGTGGAGATGGTGCGGGAGTGGCCGTTCCTGCGCATCCTGATCGACGATGTGGAGATGGTGCTGGCCAAGGCCGACATGTCGATCGCCGCGCTCTACGCCGCGTTGGCGGGGGAAGATGGCGAGCGGATTTTCCTCCGTATTCGCGCCGAGTACGAGAAGGCGGCGGGCCTGATCCTGCGCCTGAAGGGGATCGATGCGCTGCTCGACGAGGACTACACGTTGCAGCGTTCGATCCGATTGCGTAACCCGTACGTCGACCCGATGAGCCTGATTCAGGTCGATCTGCTAAGCCGCTGGCGCGAAAGCGCACGCAAGGACGAAGAGATCTTCCGTGCTCTGCTCGCCACGGTCAACGGTATCGCTCAAGGATTGCAGAACACAGGTTGATACGGGCGGGCG
>JASFLD010000256.1:0-6336 GCA_050118275.1 Gemmatimonadales bacterium | reverse complement strand
TAGTAGCTGCGGATACCAGCGAAAAAGGCCTCGTCCCCAATGAGCCGCCTGAGCATGTGGAGTACCCAGGCACCTTTCTGGTAGCTGTTGGCGTTGAGCAAGCGGAACGGATCGTCCGGTTCCACGTCGAGGATCGGTCGCTCCACATCCGAGGCCGAGCCCATGTACGTGCGTTCCGCCCGAGCGCGCGCATCCTCTCCGGCTTGCTCGCCATCGACGAATTCGAAGAAGACACTGGCGAAGTAGGTTGCGAACCCCTCCGAGAGCCATATATCTGGCCACTCCGTTTCGGTCACGGCATCACCGAACCACTGGTGCGCGATCTCGTGAGCCACCAGTCCATCGCCGCGCCGTCCCTCACTCAGCCGCTCCGCGAAGAAGATGGCGCTCGCGTTCTCCATGCCCCCGTAGCGAGTCGTCGACTGCACGAGCGCCAATTTCGCGTACGGGAAGGGTCCCACGAGGCTGTCGAAGAAGGCCACGATCTCCGGCGCCCGCCGGAACAGACGTTCCGCCCGATCTTCATCTTCGACGAAGGACCAGCGCGTGATCGGCACACATCGTCTGCTCTGGGGACAGAACTCGCCGACCTCACGAACGACCATGTCCGCTGCCCCCACGACCATCGTGTAGACGGGGATCGGCCGCTCGGCACGCCAGACCGTCAGGACGCGTCCAGCGTCCCGGGCGCGCGTTTCGAGCAGCCGACCGTTCGCCACCACGCTCCACCCTGCCGGCGCGAGGACGCGAAACTCGACCGTCGCCTTGTCGCTGGGGTGGTCGATGCTCGGAAACCAGAAACGAGCCCGCTCCGGCCAGTTGTCGGCGAACACGGTCGGGCGGCCGTACACGTTGCGACGGAAGACGAGGCCGTCTTGCGGCGCGCCATGGTAGAAAACCGAGACGCTCAGGGTATCGACTCCGGCTCGTCTCCGGCCGAGGCTCACCGCGATATCGGCCGGACCCCGCTGGAACGGCGCGGCTTCGTCCCCCACAAACGTCGAATCCACAGTCAACCCGACCAAATCGAAGCGGAGCCGATCGACGCCTTCCCTGGAGATCCTGAGCCCGATGTCGGTCCGGGCTACAATGGTATCGACCCCGGCCTCGAGTTCGACGGAGATGACATAGGACAGAACATCGAAGGGGGCAGCGTTCTCTCCTGACGGGAGGCCGGCATCGGTCGCGACAAGACCGAGCGCGCCACAGATCAGCGCCGACGCTTTACGATTCCACGGCAACATATTCTCTCACGAACTCGACCAACCGGCGGAAATACTCGCGTCCACCGACCATCACTGTATCGTTGTGACCCGCAGCGACGATCTCATACCACCGCTTCGGTTCAGGGCTGGCTTCGTACAACCGACGACCCATCTCCACCGGAACGATGCCGTCGGCCTGACCGTGCACGAACAGAACCGGTGACCGCAGGCGTCCCACCTTGGACAACGAGTCGAAGCGCTGCGTCATCCCGCGCAGGAGGAATCCCGGCAACCAGGCGTAGTGGAGCCTGCCCAGCGCCACCGCCGACGTGAACGCGGACTCGGCTATGACCGCGCCGCAGCGATTTCGACTCGCGACATCGATCGCCACGGCCGCACCCAACGACCGGCCGAAGATCACCAACCGATCCGGAGCCGCCCCTCGCTCGTCCAGCAGGTAACGATAGGCCGCCTCCCCGTCCGCGAATATCCGACGTTCCGACGGCTCGCCCCCGCTCTTCCCGTAGCCCGCATAGTCGATGATCAGAACGTTGAACCCCGATTGTACCAGCATCTCGACGTTGTCGAGCCGGTCATACAGATTGCCGGCGTTGCCGTGGAAGAAGAGCAGATCGGCCACCGCAGTGCGCCCCCCGACATACAACCCATGCACCGGAGCATCGCCCCCGCTGTCCAGCCAGACTTCCTCGACGATCCGCGCGGCCGGCAGTGCTGGAGTCGGCAGATCGCGCGCCACCCTGGTCGGGAAGAAGATGAACTGTCGCTCGATGGCGCTCAACATCAATCGGCCACCCCCGAGAACGAAGAAACCCGCGGCCGCGATGGACACGGCCCCATATATCCATTTGCGTCCCACGTCATCGGTCCACCGGTTCGAGATCAGCGCCGGCTCGGTCCCGAGACGAGCCAGGAACCCGTAGCCGCTGAGAGATGTATTGTTCCAACGTAGCTGACGGACAACCGCCGTTCGATTACGTGGCCCCCGTGCCCGGCTACAGAGTCGGGCGAAGACGGCGCAACGGCGTTGACGTCGGCCGTTTGGGCCGAGTTCGAGAACGGTAGCGTAATCTACGTGAGATCCTCAGTATTAAACTATCGCGCGCTGCGTGCTCCGGCGATGGGCGATCCTGCCCGCGCTGGCGTCGCTGAACCAGGTGCGTGCGTGCTCAGACGCCTGATGCGACTCGCATTCCTCCTCTGTGTCTGCTTCTCCCTGGCCTCACTGCCTTCGCTGGCCCAGGAGCGGGACGCGCGCGCCCGCGTTAGCGAGGCCCTCGCGCTCACCGCCAGAGGCGACACGGCCGCCGCGCTCGCCGCGCTGCGCAACGCGGTGCAGGCCGACCCTGGTCTCGCCGAGGCCCACTACGAGATCGGACGTCTGCTCGTCCGCAAAGTCCAGTCAGGAGGCGCAGGCCGAGGCGAGCGTGAGGCCGCCCAACTGGCCTTGATGAAAGCTGCCGCGCTCGAGCCGGACAACCCCCGATATCTGGCCGAGCTGGCCACACTACGGGACTACGATCGCCTGACCGCCGGAGGGAAGCGCGTCATCGACGACCTGTTGGAGAGGATGGGCGAGGCTCCGATCGATTCGCTGCGCGCCGAGATCGAGTACAACCTCGGGCTCGAGGCCGAGCGGGGCTACGAGTCTTACCGGGACCGGCGGCTGGTGCCGCCGACCTGGTCGGGCATCTCGACCAGCTTGCCCGAGTCCGATTTCCTGCCCCGCTACGTCGAGTGGTACCTCGGGAACACGCCTCCCATCGAGGGCTTCGGCACGAAGTACCGGGAAAGCATGCTCGAACACTACCGGGCCGCCCTGCGCTATAATCCCACACACCTCGGCGCCGCAAGCCGGTTGCTCGTCGAGCTTCTGGACGAACATCGCTTACCCGAGTACCTGGCGATCGCCCGGCGCATGGTTGACGCCCACCCGGGACGTCCCGAGGCTCTGCTCTACCTCGGACTCGGGCTGCACGCGTCGGGCCGCGAGGCCGAGGCGGGTGAGATGTTCCAGCGGGCCCTCGCGGCGATGCCCGAGGAAGAGCGGGCACCGCTTCTGGACCTGGCACCCGTGTTGCGACGCCGGCCAGCGGAGAAATATCAACAGTTCGCTGACTCGACGCGGGCACGCTACGAGGAGATGTACTGGCGCCTCAGCGACCCCTTGTTCCTGACCGAGGCCCACGAGCGGCGTCTCGAGCACATGTCCCGGGTGGCCTACGCCGACCTGCGCTTCTCGGCGCCAGCCACCGGACTGCGCGGCTGGGAGACCGACCGGGGTGTCACCTTCATCCGCTATGGGCCGCCTCAGGTTGTGGCCCGCTATCCGGGGTGTGACGGGCCGTCGGCGACCACGATCGTCTGGGTGTATTACTTCGGCAACCAGCAGGCGCTGAATCTGGAGCTGGAGGTGGAGGCGACGGGGACCGGGGCCGCGACGCCAGCCCCCTCGCTCGACCCGACGTGGGAAAACTCCGCCGTCTTCATGTTCTGCCAGACGCGAGGGTATTTCCACGCGCGCTTCGCCGGCGACTACCGGTGGGTAGCCGATGAGGTCCGCTATGCCGTACCGGCCAGCTACCAGAACATTCCGTCGATATCCGTTTTGCTGCCCCTGCCGGTGCAGATCGCGCGCTTTCGCGGCGCGACGCCGGACGAAGCTGCCGTCGAGGTCCACTCCGAGCTACCGCTCGAGCTGTTGGCCGCCGGCCTCGACCTGGACAGCGCGCGCATCGAGACCGGCGTATTCCTCCTGAACCTTGCGGGCGAACGGGTTACCCAGCAGGTCGACACCGAATCCTTCGCGTACAGGGATGCGCGCAGTAGGAACCCGGTACGCAGCTGGCGTTTCCTCATGCCGGCCGCCGGGACACTCGTGGCGGCCGTCGAGGCACGGGATGCCAATACCTGGCGAGCGGCGGCGGTCAGAGACACGTTCACCGCCGAGACATTTCCGGACGACTCGCTCGCGCTCAGCGACATACTGCTGGCGGACGCCCTGAGAACGCTCACCGCCAAGCCGGAGGGTCGTGCCGACTACGACATCGCCGTCAACGCCGCTCGCCAATACGTGCCCGAGCAACCTGTGGTCATCTATTATGAGCTGTACGGTCTGGACCGTGACCATGAAGGGTTTTCCAGCTACGAGGTCTCGCTATCGGTCAAGGTGACGGCGCTCAATCGTGAAGGCACCGTCTTGGGCGGTGACCGAAATCCTCTGGCGATCATCGGCTTGCTGGCCGATGCCTGGGGCTTCAGCGCCGTCGGCGACGACAGGATCGAGCTCCGCTTCAGCCGCGAACTGGACATGAAGGGACGCGACCGGGCGGCGGAATACCACAGCCTCGACCTGCAACGTGCGCCAGCCGGCAACTACGAGATCACCCTGCAGGTCTGGGACAACCTGGGGCAGCAACTGGCCAAGCGCACACGCAGTTTTACCGTCATACGGGATCGTTGACCGCGCTGGTCGTTGTTGCCACCACGAACGCGGGGGGCACCTCGGGTTGCGTGCCACATGCTACAGGCCGGGCGTACGAGCCCTCAACGTGCTTGCTGAGCGCCCGACAAGTCCGACTCGAGGCGCCAGATCGTTCCTCCCGTGATTCGCGCCTTCCCAGGCGCCTCGCTCGCTCGGGCGAACAACGCCTGGACTTTCGGCCTGTGCCACAGGGGCTATTCTGGGCAGCGGCGTCATCGTGAGCCCGGGCGTGCCGGCGCGCTGGAAACGGCCTGGATATCTGACGTATTGCCGCCGGCCACCGGTCACGCCCGGTCTCGGCCCGGCCGGCTCACCACCCCACACCGTCCGCACCGCTTGCCCGCCGCGGCCTGTGCCCACACAATACGCCCTTTCGTCATCAGATTCTCAAGCGAAAGACGCGCTTTGATCAAGGACCCGCTCAGCATTGCCGCGCTGATCGCCGGCGCTACGGCGCTCGCCTTCTGGCTGGACCACAAAGTGCCCCTGGCATCGAAGGTCGGAGCCTCACTCCTCGCGATCGTCATCGGCGCCGTCCTCTCGAACGCGCGGATCGTGCCCAACGAATCGGTAGTCTACCGAGGAATCGAGGGGCCCGTCACCTCGCTGGCGATCATCTATCTGTTGCTGGGTGTGCGGTTGGCCGATCTCCGGCAGGCCGGTCCAAAGATGCTCGGCCTTTTCCTGATCGCCAGTCTCGGTACGGCGCTCGGTGCACTGACCGGCGCCGTGCTGTTCGGCGACAGGCTGGGCAACGTGACCTGGAAGCTGGCGGGCGCCTTCACCGGTACCTACACCGGAGGCAGCCTGAACTTCGCCGCCGTGGGCCGTGGCCTCGACCTGCCGGCATCGACCTTTGCCGCAGCATCCGCCGCCGACGCGGTCACCACCGGTCTCTGGTTGGCCTTCACCCTGGCGGTCCCCGTCTGGCTCGTGCGCCGCGGCTTCCCGGGCGCCACTGACGATGCAGGTAACGCGGAGGCGAAGGATCGGGAAGCTTCGCCGAGCGAATCGGGTGAAGTCGAATCGCATCCCTTCTGGGGCCGTGTTCCGATCTCACTGTTGGATCTCGTGTTGCTGGCAGCGCTAGGCATGGCCGTGCTCATCTCGTCCCGGCTTCTGGCCCGCTGGATTGGGTTGTTCCCCGAGATACTCTGGCTCACGACGGTGGCGCTGCTCCTCGGTCAGCTGCCGCGCATCCGCAACATCCACGGCGCTCAACAGCTGGGAAACCTGGGGCTTCATCTCTTCTTCACTGTCATTGGCATCCGCTCGCTGATCGGGGCGATGCTGCAGATCGGACCCGAGGTATTCTACTACACCCTCGTCGTCGTCGGCATTCATGGTATCTTTCTCTACTTGGTTGGGAGAGCGTTACGCGGCTCCGTCCCAATGATCGCCGTGGTGTCGCAAGCGGCTATCGGCGGTCCTTCGACGGCGATGGCGGTCGCGGTGTCGCGCGGCTGGGCGGCGCTGGTGTTGCCGGGCGTCGCCGTGGGGCTGCTTGGCTATGCCCTGGGCAATTACGCCGGCTTCGGCGTGGCCTATCTTGTACGCTGGTTACTTGGAGGTTGAGGAGTGGTAGACGAATCCGGAGCACCCGAAATTCCAACGGCTCGCGTGGCGACG
>JASFLD010000255.1:0-6379 GCA_050118275.1 Gemmatimonadales bacterium | reverse complement strand
TTCCGCTTCTCACCACGGATTCTCGGCTCCGGCTTGACCCTCGGCTGCCGCGGACGCGGCGCATCGACCTTGAACTCGGCGTCGGCCGTCGCCCCACCCATCTCCACCTGAACGGTGTACGTGCCTGGAGTCACGTACAACTGACGTTCCAGCCGAACCGCCTCCGCCCATGGTGTATCGGCCGGCTTGATCTCTTCCTTGCCGGCGACGCGCTCTCGTTCCGCCGCCAGCGCCAGCGCCTCGTCGAGCAGCAAATCCCATCGTAAGGTGTTCACACCCCGCTGCGCCTCGAGCTCGCCACGGCGAAGCACGCGTCCGTCGTCATCGAGGACGCGCCACTCCACCTGCCCTGCTTGATCTACCCAGAAGGGTATGTTCTGGTACGGAGCGTCTTCGGGCCGGTAGTACCAGAGCGAGCGGCGCGAATTCCAGGAGCGGTTGTACCTGATTGGCTCCAACGGAAACACGTGGATACGCGAATCCCGTACCTCGTCGCTCAACTCTTGGATCGGCAATGCGTCGAGGATCCAGACGCTCCGGCCGTGAGTGCCGGCCACCAGCTCCCGCTCTCGCGGATGAACGATCAGGTCGTGGACGGGCACACTGGGCAGCCCCGATCCCGCCATCTGCCAACTGCGACCCATGTCGAGCGATACATAGGCGCCACGGTCGGTCCCGACGTACAGCACATTCGGGTTGACGGGATCCTCACGAATGACGTTCACCGCCTCGGCAGGAAGACCGTCCGATATGTCGCGCCAGCTCCGTCCCAGATCGTCAGTGCGGTAGACATAGGCTTCGATGTCGTCGTCGCGATAGCCGTTCAGGCTGACATAGGCCACGTTCTCGTCGAACCGGGAAGCCTCGACACGCGACACCCAGCGGTCGGAGGGCAGTCCCGCGCTGACTTCTGTCCACGTCGCGCCGCTTCCGCGGGTCACGTAGACGTGTCCGTCGTCAGTACCCACCCACAGCAGTCCGAAGCGCAAGGGCGACTCGGCGATGACTGAGATCGTGGCGAAGGGGACGTCACCGCGGTTGTCGCTCTTCGTCAGATCGTCGCTCAGCGCCGTCCACGTCTCGCCTTGATCCATCGAGCGATAGAGCTTGTTGGCGCCGAAGTACAGCACATCCGCGTTATGCGAGGAC
Source organism: Gemmatimonadales bacterium (assembly GCA_050118275.1). Taxonomy (GTDB): domain Bacteria; phylum Gemmatimonadota; class Gemmatimonadetes; order Palauibacterales; family KS3-K002; genus JASFMO01. The sequence continues at coordinate 5,230 of JASFLD010000255.1, read as the reverse complement.
AGCAAGATCGGGGTGAGCCAGTTGTAGCGCAGCGGTTCCTGCAGGACGCCGTTACGCGGCTTGACCCGCTGTCCTCCTCCAGGCCCGCGCCGGAAGTAGTTCCCGAACTGCGAGCCGGCGTAGACTGTCGCGTTGTCCCGCGGATCGACCTGCGCCCACATGCCATCACCACCACCGACCCGCTGCCAACTCCCGGTGACGTTGGGACGCGATTGACTCGAGCCTTTCAGAACCCCGTTGTCCTGCAAACCGCCATAGATGTTGTAGGGATCGGCCATGTCGACTGTGACCGTGTAGAACTGCCCCACCGAGACCGAAGCCAGGCTCAACCATGTCTTGCCGCCGTCCCACGTCACGTCCAACCCGCCGTCGTTGCCCAAGATCAGATGCTGCGCGTGGTCCGGGTCGATCCACAACGCCTGATGGTCGCCATGGACCTCGCGACCGGCGATCTGTTCCCACGTCGCGCCGCCGTCGCTCGAAGCCAGCAGCGGTACACCCAGGATATAGACCCGGTTAACGTCGTCCGGCGCCGCCCGGATCTGGCCGAAGTAGTAGCCGTACGTATAGACCGCCTGTCGGATGGGCTCGGGGTTCATGCGCCGCCACGTCGCACCCGCGTCATCGGAACGCCAGACCTCGATCCCACGGATGTCGGCGGAGAACAGCGCCGCGTTGGCATCCTCCAGAGCCTCGAGCAGGTCATCGATGGTTATCGAATCGCTGCGCACTGCTGCCAGCAGCGCCGCCGCGTCGAGCCGCGGATCCAGATCGTTACTCCGGATGAAGTCCTCGATTTCCTCGGGATTCTGCGCGAGAAACTCCTCTTTGCTCATGCCGCGCAATCGCTTCGCCGTTACGGCGCCGTCGCCCAGATCCCAATCCTCCTCCGGCAGCAGCGCCTGGTTGTCCACCGATGCGTACAGCACATTCGGGTTGGCGGGCGTCACCGCCAATCCGATCCGGCCGACGTCCTCGTCGCGCGGGAAATCGCCCTCCAAGCGCTGCCAGCTGTCGCCGCCGTCCGTCGATTTCCAGATCGCACTGCCATCACCACCCTCGACGAAATCCCAGGGACGGCGCATCCGCTCCCACGCCGCCGCGTAGATGACGTCGGGGTTCCCCGGCTGGAACGCCAGGTCCACGAATCCGGTCAGTTCGTCGCCGACCAGCACCTCTTCCCAGGTATCGCCGCCGTCGCCCGAGCGGTACACTCCACGCTGGCCTCCCGGCGTGTACAGTTTCCCCAACGCCGCGACGAAGACGCGATTCGAGTCGCGCGGGTCGATGAGGATCCGCCCGATGCGGTCCGTTCTCTCGAGGCCCACATGTGTCCACGTCTCTCCACCATCGTCCGAGCGAAATACGCCGAGTCCGCCGTAGGACGAGCGCGAGGAGTTGTTTTCGCCGGTACCGACGAACAACCGCTTGGGATTCAATGGATCGAGCGCCATGTCACCGATGACGATCGTCGGTTGGTCATCGAAGAGCGGCTCGAACGAGATGCCGTTGTTCGTGGTCTTCCACACGCCACCGGATGCGTACGCGACGTAGAACGTGTAGGGCTCGCCCGGGACCGCCTCGACGTCGACAAGACGACCGCCCTGCACGACCGGCCCGACATCACGCCACTCGAGACCTCGGAACAGCGTCGTACGCTCCATTTCCTGGTGACGAGCCCAAGCCGCTCGCTGAGCTTCCGGCGTCGCCGGGCGCGCCGGCCGCGGGCGCTGTTGGGCGAAGGAGTCCGTGGCGAACACGAGAATCAGGGCAAAGGCACATGCGTATCGCAGCATCTCGACACTCCGATCGTGATTCGTTGTGCTTTGGAGCTATGAGGGCTACCGAGAAGAAACGCTCCCGGCGATCGTACAACTTAGGTGTCGCCAACCGCGGCGTCCACGGATCGGTGAGTCACGACACCGACCGACGGTCAGGTGTGCGCCGGCCAATGAACACCAAGCCGACGGTGATAAGGGGAGGCGGCCGCGTCGAGAGGCCTCTCATTCTGAGATCGTTCGGGCACCGTGCCGACGAGAAATAGCAGGGCGAGCGCTACGGCCACCGAGAACTCCGGGGTGAGTATCCTCACCTTCTTCGTGCGATCCTTCAGGTAATTGACGATGGGCGTCCAGTTGAGGACGATGTGCCAGATGCCCACGACCAGAAACAACACCATGAATGTCGTATGGAGTGCCACGTACTCCTCACGCGACAGTCCGAGCAGTCGCCAGCCGTCCCAATAAGCGATTCGGCCTTGCGGCGAAAAGAACAGCATGATGCCGGTGAGCGCCAGGAAGACGAAGGATGTGAGAGCTGTGAACGAGACGAGCCTGCGGACTTTCATGCCGGCCCTCGCTGGGAGAACCCGGTCCAACCGTGAAGATGTCTGGGGCTACCGGAAGCTACGGCAGAATGGTAAGGATGGCACGTGTCGATGTGGCACGCGTGGTTCCGAACAATCCCTGGAGGCGGGCCACGCCGAGCGGGCCAAGCGTCAGCGTCAGCCCCTTCCTGATGCGTAGGCTCCGGAGCCGCCAGCCCCCCGAGTCCGCTCTCGCGCCTCGAGCTAGTTCAACCGGCTGGGCCCTACGATACGAGCGGCCTTCCCTGACCGAAGACGAACCGACGCATCCCCGCTGGCCAGGACGTGCGGGATCGGCTCACCCCCTTCGACAAATTCGAGAACCCCAACTTCAGCCAGACGGCGAGCCACGTCGCAAGTCAAATCCAGAATCGCCCGCCATCCATCGCCCCCCACCGCCAGCGCTGCATCCGACAGCTTGACGATGGCTCCAGGTCCACGGGAAGTCAGTAGTCGCAAGATCGAACCTTCGATGGCCAACTCGAGGCCTTCGATCAACCTTCCGTAATCTTGACCACTCTTCTTAACGAACACTCTCTGATTTCCTCGCTGTTTGGCGGCCCGCTTTGTTTCAGCTCAGTCCAGGAACCTGATTCTGCGGCCCGCCATGTCAAGCTTCCCACTAGCTAATTAATTAGACATCTACTTGACAGCAATCGTTGCCTGGCGGGCGATCACTCCCCTGTGGGTGGCGATCGACCAAACTCCTCGCGCAGCGAGTCGGTATCCCAACCCGCGTCGCGGTCTTCGGGCCGCGGCTGCAATTCATCCAGCAGTATCTGCTCGAGCGACTGGATACGCTGCCGTGCCTCGCTGATGTATCTACCCCGGTCGTGTCGCATTTGAGCCAACTCGATCACCGACTCTTCGTCGTGTCGCCGAAACGTGCGCGCGGTCCGATGCGCCTGATAGGACCGGGCGCCGAGCAGCCGTAGCGCATCGACGCCGAGGCGGAGCGAAGTGTCGAGCGTCTCGCGGTAGACGTGTTGGACACCGGCATCGAGCAACTCGTAGGCCTCGGGTCGGCCGGCCGCCCGGGCGAGCAGAGTCAGGTGCGGGAAGTGCTTCTGCACCGTTCGTACGAGGCTGAGCGTGCGCTCGTGATCGTCGAGGGCCAAGATCATCAGGCGCGCGCGCTCGGCGCCGGCGGAGCGAAGCAGGTCGTGTCTGGACGCATCGCCGTAGAACACTTTGAGGCCGAGCTTGCGCAGTAACTCCACATGGTCGGAGTCGTACTCGAGCACTGTCGTCCCTACGCCGTTGGCGCGCAGCAGGCGCCCGACGACGCTGCCGAAGCGACCGAAGCCGGCGATGATGACCGGATTGTGCTCATCGATCGCGTCCGGTTCACCTCTCTGGCGCTCGCGCGTTCCGAAATGCGGCTGGATCAACCGCTCGTTCAACAGCATGAGGAGCGGTGTCACGGCCATCGTGATGGCTACGACGGCGATCAGTGGGTTCGCGATGCTCGCGCCGATCACGCCGTGTTGGGTGGCGAAAGAGAACAGCACGAAGGCGAACTCACCGCCCTGGGCCAGCGAAAGGGCAAACAACAAGTTCTGATCGAGTCCCATGCGGAAGACCCGCCCCAGAACGAACAGCACGGCGAACTTCAGCAGGATCAGCGCCGCCACCAGGCCGGCCACCATGCCCGGCCGCGCTGCGATCAACCCGAAATCCACCGACGCGCCGACCGCGATGAAGAAGACGCCCAGCAAGAGCCCTTTGAAGGGATCGATGTCCGCTTCCAGCTCGTGACGATACTCGCTGTTCGCGAGCACCACTCCGGCCAAGAAGGTCCCAAGCGCCGGACTCAGCCCCACCTGCGCCATCAGCAGCGCGATGCCGATCACCAGCAGCAGCGCCGCGGCTGTGAATATCTCTCTGAGGTGCGTCCGTGCGATGAAACGGAAGACAGGCCGAAGTAGGAAGCGCCCGCCCACGACGATGGCCGCCACGGCGCCCAGCACCGCCAGAGTTTCGGCCCACGCGGGCAAGTTCTGCACCCAAGCTTCACCATGCGCCGCCGCCTCCGCGGTCTCTTCCCCGCCCGGCGTGACGGCGAGCAGGGGCAAGAGAGCGAGCATCGGGATGACCGCGATGTCCTGGAACAACAGAACGGCGAACGCGCCCTGGCCGCCGTCGCTCGCCATGAGTCCTTTCTCGGCCAGCGTCTGCAGGACGATCGCCGTCGAGGACAAGGCCAGAATCATCCCGAGGGCCAATGCTGTTCCCCACGGCAGGGACACGGCGATGCCGATCAGCGATATCAGCGCAGCCGTAACTCCCACCTGAAGCCCACCCATCCCCAGGATCGGCCCCCGCAGGCGCCAGAGCAGCGATGGCCGCAGCTCGAGACCGATGAGGAACAGCATCATCACGACGCCGAACTCGGCGAAGTGCATCACGTCTCCGCCCTCTTCGCCGATCAAGCCCAAACCGAACGGCCCGATGACCATACCGGCGATGAGGTAGCCGAGCACCGATCCCAGTCCCAACCGCTTGGCGATGGGAACCGAGACCACAGCCGCACTCAGATAGACGAAAGCTTGGAAGAAGATTCCCTGACCGTACATGGCAACCGTCTAGCTCTTGACTACAGCGTCCAACGCAGCATTGAGACGCGTGTACCGCCCCGCCGCCTCCAGGTCCAACCGACCGTCCCGCAGCGCTTCCAGGGTCCTCCGGTAATCGCGCGCGTGGACCTCCATCTCCTGCCGCGTCATCCCGTGGGTGCCGTGTACGATGAACGGGGGCAGATAGTCCATGCCGCACAGACGGGCCGTCTGCTCGATCGGGGCGAGTAGCTCGCGCATCGTGAAACGATTGTACCCCTTCCGCTGGTAAGCGACCTCCCGCCCGCCG
>JASFLD010000254.1:0-6384 GCA_050118275.1 Gemmatimonadales bacterium | reverse complement strand
GTCGGCGGCATGATCACCGTGTTCCTCTATGCCCGGCTCTGGCGGCGGGCCGGAGTCTTGACCGACGTCGAGTTGGTCGAACTGCGTTACGGTGGCAAGCCGGCTGCTTTCTTGCGTGGCTTTCGCGCGCTCTACGTCGCGCTGCTGGTCAATTCCATCATCATCGGTTGGGTGACCGGAGCGATGGTCACGGTCCTCCAATACACGGTCTTCTCTGGAACGCAGGCCACACGGGCGAACGAATGGATCTTGATCGTCGTGCTGCTTGGTGTCGTCGGCGTATACAGCACCCTGGCGGGGCTTTGGGGAGTCGTGGTCACCGATTTCTTCCAGTTCATCGTCGCCATGGCTGGCTCCATCGCTTTGGCGGTCGTCGCCGTCGGCCACTTGGGGGGCGTAGAAGCCATGCAGCAACGGGTGGTCCAGAACTTCGGCGCCGGCCAGCAAGCCTTTCGCTATCTGCCGGATTTCAGCGCCGCCGACCCGTGGATGCCGGTCAGCGTCTTCTTGATCATGCTCTTCGTCCAATGGTGGGCGTCCTGGTACCCCGGCGCGGAGCCCGGCGGCGGAGGCTACATCGTTCAGCGCATGGCCTCCGCGAAAGACGAAAGGCACTCGGTTCTTGCCACCCTCTGGTTCCAGATCGCCCACTACTGTGTCCGGCCATGGCCCTGGTTGCTCGTCGCCTTCGCGGCGCTTGCCATGTACCCCGACTTGCGGGGTGCCAGCAACCCCGACGCGGGGTTTCCAATGGTCATGCGGGACCTGGCGCCCGTCGGGCTGCGCGGGCTGCTGCTGGTCGCGTTCTTCGCCGCCTTCATGTCGACTATCAGCACGCAGATGAACTGGGGCGCGTCGTATCTGGTCAACGATTTCTATAAGCGGTTCGTGCGCCCGGAAGCCAGCGAGAGACACCTGACTCGAGCTTCCCGGCTGGCCTCCCTACTCATTCTGATCATCGGCAGCGGCGCCGCCTGGTTAATGCGAGACATATCCGTCGATGAGGCCTGGAAGTTCCTGGCCGCGCTCGGGGCCGGCACGGGCGCGGTCTTCATGCTGCGCTGGTTCTGGTGGCGAATCAACGCCTGGTCCGAGATCGTCTCCATGGTCGCCTCGCTCGCCTTCTTCATCGTCGTCAGCCGCTTCATCCAGGGAAACGAGTATCGCCTGGCTGTCGTGGCGGCGCTGACCATCGTCGCCTGGCTGGCCGCGACTCTGCTCACCGCACCGGAGGACCGAGGGGTGCTCGAGGCCTTCTACCGGACGGTTCGGCCCGGCGGGCCGGGGTGGCGCCCGATCGCCCGGCTGGCTCCCGATGTAGACACAGACAAGCACCTCGCGCTTCTGTTGCTCGCCGCGCTGCTCGCCTCGGGCATCGTCTATCTGACGTTGCCCGGGATCGGACTGCTGTTGTTCCGAGATTACGCTAGCTCGATACTGTGTCTGGGGGGCGCCGCGGCATGCGCAGGAGGAGTCGTCTGGATCATGCGGCGCGTTGGCTGGGCTCGCGTCGGGACCTGATCTCTCGGGCGGAATCCGAGTGCCTTAGACGCGGCAGGCCGTCATTGGCCAGGTGCCGCGAGATCGGTGCCGGCCTTTGCGCCGAGCGGGCGTCGAACCGTTAGGCGTACTCGCCGAGCTCGATCGCCACCTGGCTCATGTACTCGAGCAGTTCCGGCCTGACGCCGGGAGCCACGGAACAGGACGAGCTGAGGATATAGCCGCCTCCCGCTTTTGCCGCCGCCAGCCTGTGCAGAACGGCTGCCCGCACCGCCGCCTCATCACCGTAGAGCAGTGTGTTGACCGGGTCGATGTTGCCCTTGATGAACGCCCTTCCCTTCAGTTGTTCCACGGCCTCCTCCAGTTCGACCGTCCCCAGCGGCGGGGGATCCAACGTGTCGATACCTTGCGTGCCGGTCTCCAGCATCAGATCGAGCCGATCGCCGATCCCGCCGCACGTGTGCGTGTACACGATGACCTCGGGGTATGCGGACCGCACCGTCTGGACTATCCGTGCCTCGTACGGCAGCACGAATTCGGAGTAATGGTCCCGCGAGATCAACCCGCTGCCGGCGAATGCCGACGAGATCAAGATCGCGTCCACTCCCGCTGCCGCCTGGCGTTTCGCCAGGTCGCTCGCGCCCAAGGTCAGTCGCTCCAGACATGCGTGCGTCTTGCCCGGATCGTCCAGCAGCGCCATCAGCGCCGCCTCGTAGTTCAGCAACTCGAGGAACTGGGAGAAGGGACTGAAGATCTCCGCGTGCACCGAGACTTCATCGCCGACCCGCCCTTTGACCGACTTGATCGCGTCGAGATGAAACGGCGGAAAGAAGTCATCATCCGGCCGCGCCGCGCTTTCGAAGCCCCACGTGTAGGGGTACGTGATGTCGGTGATGTCCCAAGGTTCCACGTACCAGAGCGAATCCGGCTCCAACTCGGCAAAGCTGGGGAAATACCGCGAGCCGTCCTTCATGAAATAGTGAGGATTGTCGTCGTGCGGCACCCGGGTGAAATTGCCGTTCTTCCAGCGGACCACTGTTTCGTTTTCGCCCTCCTCTACCCGCTCGATGTGCTGTTCGAAGTCTGGATCGCGCCCCGGGAGATTGACGAGGATTCCGTCGAAGCGGTAACGGCGCTGTAGCTCGACCAGTGACTCGGCGAAGACGTCCGAACGATACCAGATGTCCAGCGGCGCGTGGTCGGTTTGAAGGAAGTAGTGTCCGATCGCCAACTGGCAAAAGACGGGTACCCGGTCGGGTTCGGCGAGGTTCATGGCGATGCGGACGCGTTCCCTGCTCTTCATCGTTTCCTCGCAGGCAATGAGATCGGCCGGACAGCCCCTCTTCTGTCCAGCGCTGGTCGGCAACGTATATTGCTACTTACAGCGACGGTCCTGAAGACGCCAGGGCAGAGTCCGTACGACAGGGCGCAGCCGGTTCCGCTCCGGATATCAAGACAGACCACCCAGATTCCGCCATGATCGACTACAAGCTCATGAATCAGCTGCTGTACGATGGCAAAGCCGACGAGGTTCGCGCGCTCGTGGAGCGCGCGTTGTCCGAGGGTAGGCCGGTGGAGGAAGTGCTGGCGGAGGGTTTGATCGAGGGCATGCGAGTCGTGGGCGAGGATTTCAAGCACAATCGCATCTTCGTCCCCCAGGTGCTCGTTGCCGCCAGAGCGATGAAGGCGGGCATGGCAGTCCTACAACCGTTGCTCACGGCATCGACGGCGACCAAGCCTCTGGCCACCGTCGTCATGGGAACCGTGAAGGGCGACCTGCACGACATCGGCAAGAACCTGGTATGCATGATGGCGGAGGGCGCCGGCTTCCGGGTGATCGACCTGGGCGTCGACCAGGCAGCGGAACGCTTCATCGCCGCAGCTCGCGAGCACGATGCCGATCTGGTCGGCATGAGCGCGCTGCTCACGACCACCATGCCCTACATGAAAGTGGTGATCGACGCTTTTGGTGCTGCTGGTCTCGATCACATCAAGCTCTGTGTCGGAGGCGCGCCCGTAAGCGAGAACTTCGCGAATCAAATCGGCGCTCACGGCTACGCCGCCGACGCTTCCAGCGCCGTCGACTTGTTCAAGCGGCTCCGCCCGTCGCGGACCGACCACTGAGAGACCTCACGCAGTGATCGATCTCACGGTCGAGGCCCACAGTGCCGTGGTCGAGCCCGGCCTGTCGCTCTTCGAGTGTGCCGAGCGGCTGGGTCTTTCGGTCACCAATTCCTGTCTCAGGCAGGGTATCTGCCGGGAGTGCATCGTCGAGGTCATCGCCGGCGGCGAACTGCTCACACAACCGACCTCGCACGAGCGGCACTTGCGCGGCGATTTTCGTCTCGCCTGTCAGGCGGTAATTCAGGCCCCCCGTGGCAGAATCGCGTTCCGCCGCCTGCGAAGAAGCGATGTCCGTGTGCTCGACGCCGGCCGCGGCCTACCGGATACCTGGCAAGATGCGCCGCTCGATCCCGCCGTCACCCGGGAGGCCGGCCACGTACTCCTCGAAGGGAAACCCGTCGCGCGTAGCGCGGCTCCCCTCTACGGCCTCGCGCTGGACATCGGAACGACCACGGTCGTGGTCCGCCTCATCGACTTGGAGAGCGGTCGAGTCGCCGCCACTCAGTCGTTCGAGAACCCTCAGTGCTTCGCCGGCTCGGATATCATGTCCCGTATCGCGGCCTTCGCCACCGATTCCGAGCGGCGGCTACAGAGGACACTCACCGCCTACATCAATCAGGCTATCCGACGATTCCCCTGCGATCCCACCACGATCTACGAAGTCGTCGTGGCGGGCAACTCCACGATGCGCGACCTGTTCTTCGGTCTCGACATCCAGTCGTTGGGCCAGAGCCCCTATCGCTCAATCACCGAGCTCGAGCGCGAGGACGGTCTCCGGGAAGGCACGAGTATGCTGGCGCCCGTTCGCCAGCTGGGTCTGGAGGCTCACCCGCAAGCCAGAGTCTACGGTCTCCCGCTCATCGGCAGTCACGTCGGGGCCGATACCACCGCCTGTCTGCTGGCCATCGACGCGCCCAATGAGGAACGTCTCATCGCGCTGATGGACATCGGAACCAATACCGAGATCGTCATCGGCAACCGGCACGGCATGCTCGCTGCCTCGTGCCCGGCGGGGCCGGCTTTCGAGGGCGGGACCATCACCTGCGGGCTGCCCGCCTTTCCGGGCGCGATCGAGCGCGTACGGCTTGCCGATTCCAACGGTGTCGATTTCGAGGTCATCGGCGGCGGCCGCCCGCAAGGCATCTGTGGATCAGGCCTGGTCGATGTGCTCGGCGAGCTTCTACGCCTGGAGAGGATGAACCGTCTGGGTCGTATCGGTGCCGAACGCTTCGTCCTGGACTCGGGCGCCCACATCTATGTGACCGAAGCGGACATCGGCCGCCTCGCTCAGGCCAAGGCCGCCAACGCCGCCGGCTGGGCGCTCATCACTCGAGCCTACGGCACCGCCTACTCAGAGTTGGAGCAACTGTTCCTCGCCGGTGGGTTCGCAAACCACCTCGACACCGAGGCCGCCGCTCGTATCGGGTTGATCCCGCCTCTGCCGCCGGACCGCGTTCAGCCGATTGGCAACGCGGCCATCGAGGGGGCGACGCTGGCGCTCAGGTCAATGACACTCCGGCGGACGATCGAGGCCTTCGTCAGCACTATCCGGCACTTCGAGCTGGAGACGGACGCCGGTTTTTTCGATGCCTTCGTGGAGGGTTGTCAATTCAAGCCGCTGGAAGCCGATCGGCGCGGTCTGGCTGAGTAGGTGTCGCATGAACGAGATCAAGCTCCAGCATGCCGTCCAACAGCGGGTGCTTCTTTGCGATGGCGCCATGGGTACCGAGCTGCAGAAGGCCGATCTCGAGCCCGGCGGCTGCGGGGAGATCCTTAACCTCGAGCAACCCGAGAAGATCCTGTCCATCCATCGGGCTTATGTCCTGGCGGGCGCCGACTGTCTCACCACCAACACGTTCGGAGGCAGCCGCATCATGCTCGGCCGCCACGGCCATGACGACAAGGTCGACGCGATCGCTCGAACGGCCGTCCAACTGGCGCGAGAAGCGTTCAGCGCCGGACCCGGCTACGTGCTCGGGGATGTGGGCCCGCTGGGCGGTCTGCTCGAGCCTTACGGAGACATCAGCGAGGCGCAGGCACGAGATGCATTCGGCGAGCAGATCGCTGCCCTCATCGATGCCGGCGTGGACGCGATTTTGATCGAGACACAGACCAGCCTCGAGGAACTCGGCGTCGCCATCGCCGCCGCCCGTGAGGCGGGCGCCCCCGCCGTCATCGGTTCGATCGCCTACGATGTCACGCACGCGGGAGACGATCTGCGCACGATGATGGGAGTGACGCCAGAAGATGCGGCGCGCTTCATGGCGCAGGCGGGTGTAGACGTCCTGGGCGTCAACTGCGGCAGCGGCGTGGACGCTGCTTGGGCCGCCCGAGTCGTGCTACGCTATCGCACACTGTCGGACCTCCCCACTCTGGCTCAACCGAATGCTGGACAGCCCGTGCTCGAGAATCTCCGGACCGTCTACAAGCAGGATCCCGAGTTGATGGCCTCTGGAATCCAGAGGCTCCTCGACGCAGGAGTCGCTATGGTCGGCGGCTGCTGCGGCACCACGCCCGAGCACATCGGCCGGTTCCGCCAATTGATCGATCGGAAGGACGGCGGCGTGGGCTGAGTCACGGGCCGACACTTTCACAATGACCTGATATGATGGCTTGTAACTTATTGTCCTTCAGATCATTGTTCCGTTCGATCTCAAGCTCTAGCTGACGTAAGCAATCCCACACCGACGCGGCCTGTCACCGAGTGAGAGCTGCCCCGCGAGCGGGGTCTGTTACGGTCGCCGGCTAGGTATCAGGCGC
>JASFLD010000253.1:0-6399 GCA_050118275.1 Gemmatimonadales bacterium | reverse complement strand
CTGAGGGTGGACGGATGCATGCGAAGCAGTCGCGCAGCTCCGCGCCTGCCTGACACCACCCACCCACAAGTTTCCAGAGCCAGCAGGATGTTCCGGCGTTCCAGCTCTCTCAGTTCGTCGACAGTGCGGACCCGCTGCGACTCGACGGAGGGTGCAGTTTGCGTAGATGCAGCGGCTGCCTGCGGCTCCGCCAGGGCGCGATCCAGGTTGAGGGTTCCGTCCCGCGAGGTGATCACCGCGCGCTCGATGACGTTCTGCAGCTCGCGCACGTTTCCCGGCCAGCTATACGCCTTGAGACGCCGGGTGCAGTCCTCACTCAGCGGTTCGATCCTTCGTCCTAAACGTGTCGAGAACCTGTCGACGAAAGCCTCGGCCAGCAGAATCACGTCGTCACCGCGCTCTCGCAACGGAGGGATGCGGATGGGAAAGACGTTCAGCCGGTAGTAGAGATCCTCCCGGAAGGCGCCGACTTCGACGGCCCGTGCCAGGTCTCGATTCGTCGCGGCGAGTACCCGGACATCGACGTTTCGACTGCGCGAACTACCTATCGGCTCGAACTCGCCCTCTTGAAGCACGCGGAGCAACTTGGCTTGCAGGTCGAGAGAGAGTTCTCCAACCTCGTCGAGCAGAATCGTCCCGCCGTCGGCGAGGGCGAAGCGACCCTCGCGCTTTGCAGTAGCGCCGGTGAAAGCGCCCTTTTCGTGGCCGAAGAATTCGCTCTCTACCAGATTGGCCGGTATGGCGGCGCAGTTCACCTTGACTAGCGGACCGTCGCGCCTGCGACTGGCGTCGTGGATGGCCCTGGCGAACAGCTCTTTGCCCGTACCCGTTTCACCGAACAGAATGACGGTGGAATCACTTTCAGCGACTTCGCGGACGTCGCTAAGGGCGCGGAGCAGTGACTCGCTCTCGCCGATGATCCGGTCGAAATCGCCCAAGGCACGAACCTCCTCCCTGAGGTACTCCGCCTCTGCTGTCAGCGAGCGGATTCGACGCTCGGCTTCGAGCCGATCGTTCACGTCGCGCAGAATCAGAGAGTAGAAGGGTCGCCCACGAACTTCGAAGCGCGAGAGGGACGCCTCGGCGGGGAACTCGACGGCTTCGCTTCGCACCGCTTCCAGCCCCCCGGAGATCCAGAGGTGGCGCTCGCGGCCGGACCCGGATTCAAGCTCCTCGATCAGTCCTTTCAGCTTTGCGGCGCTGTCTCCGGCCAAGAAGCGCCCGAAGTCGCTGCCCACGACGTTGACGGCCGCGCAGTCGAAGAGCTGTTGGGCCGCCGGATTCATGCGGGTCACACTCAAGTCGCGGTCGAGCTCGATGATCGCGTCCATGGCACCGTCCACCAGCCCGGCCAGTTTCTCCTCCCGCTCACGTACCATCGCTTCCACCCTGAGTCTCCGCAGCTCCGCAGCGGCGCGGGCGGCGAAGATGTCGAAGAGAGCGAAGAGCCGCTCATCCTCAGGCAGCGGGTTGGGGTCCATGACAGCCAGGTGGCCAAGGATCGAGCCGTCGCTGTCACGAAGCGGCACGCCCATGTAAGCCAAGGCCTCCATCTGCTGAACATCGGGATCGTCCGGAAACAGCTCGACCACCCGGTCAGGGATGTGCACGAGGCGACCCTCGTCGAAGACGTGCTGACACGGCGTACCGGCAAGTCTGTACTCGTAGTCGAGCACCGGCGCGTCATGTAGCCACATGGCTCGCGCACGAAGCGTCGTGGCGCCCGAATCGTATTCGGTGACCCAAGCCGCCTCGGTGCCCAGCACCCGACACAGTACCCTGACCAACGCGGTGAAGAAGTCCTCACCGATCGCCGGGGCCGTCCCCTCCAAGACGCTACGGAGGGCGACATCCAGATCGAGGTCACTGAAGGGACGTTCTTGGCGGTCGGTCATGTTCTTGGTTCCTCGCGATATCGACGCGGCGGGCGCTCACCGAGCGAGCCGAACGAAAGATCCAGGCCATATTCTCACAAGGCAACCCTTGGGCGGTCTGAGCTGCGCCGTCGGATCGAGCCACGAACACCCAGAACTCGGGGACGAGCGGACCCTGGCCAGCCGGTCGTGAGGCGGGCGATCGAGCCCTGGATTAGCCTAGCTCGCCCTCAGAGCATCGATCGGTTGCAGCGCCGCCGCCCGATAGGCCGGGTAGACCCCGGAAACCAAGCCGATCGCCAGCGTCGCTGACACGGCGACGACGATGGACGTCCACGACAAGATGGCGTTCCATTCAGTCGAGGCCGAGACCACCCAGGTCGAGCCCAGTCCGACCACCAGGCCGACCGATCCACCGGCCACGGCGAGGGCTATGGCCTCGATCAGGAACTGCAGCCAGATGTCTCTGCGGCGCGCGCCGACGGCGACACGTAGCCCGATCTCCGACCGCCGCTCGCGGACTGACAGGATCATGATGGAGAGTATGCCGACACCGCCCACCAGAAGCGCCATGCTCCCCATACCCACTATCATGCGGCGAAACGAGGCGACCGTCGCCAGCTCGGCCTCGATGATCACACGTTGATTCTGAATCGCGAAGTCATCGGGGCGGCCATGCCGTGAGAGCCGATGCTGGTCGCGCAGGATCACGGCCACTTCCTCCGCGGCTTCATCCATCAATGCCGGGCTGCTCACCTCGAGATAGATCATCTTGAGGTAATCAACGTTGAACAGGCGGCGGAGCGCGGTCTCGAGCGGGACCACGACTTGGTTGTCCTCCTCGGCCGAGCCATCGACAGAGAGGCCCTTGGCGACCAACACGCCGATGACGGTGAACGGCACACGGCCAATCCGGACGACCTGACCGACTGGATCGGCATTGGCAAACAGCCGCTCGGCTACCTGACTACCCAGCACGGCCACGCGAAGGCCAGCGCGATTCTCTTCCGCGGTGAAGAACCTGCCCGTCACCGGAGAGAATTCCCGAATTCGCGCGTATTCCGGGGTGGTGCCCCTTACCGTCGCGGCCGTCGAGCGGTCGAGATACATCACCTGCTTCGCGACGTCCTGCGACGGTGCCACCCTCGTCACGAATCCACTCTGGTCAGCGATCGCAACCGCGTCCCGAACTGTCAGCGTCTCGACAGTTCTGCCGAGCGCGGAGCGCCGGCCGCCGCGTCGCTCCGCCGGCGCGGCGTTGACGATCAGGACGTTGCGTCCCATCCCCTGAAGCCGCGCCACCACTTCGGCACGGGCGCCCTCGCCGATCGCCACCATCGTCAGGACCGCCGCAACGCCAGCCGCCGTCGCGCTGAGCGCGAGCAAAGCACGCGTCGGCTGATGCCAGAGCGCTTTGCGGGACAACTCGATGTTGCGCGCCCAATTCATCTCAGAGAATCGATCGGATCGACGCGGGCCGCGCGGCGTGCCGGCAGCGATCCGGCGACCAGCCCGACGACGACCGCGATGCCAAGCCCGATCATGGTCGCCGACCAAGGATATACGAACTCGGCCGACCCGTGAAACCTGACATATTGCAGGATCAAGGTGCCGACGCCGATCGCCAGTACACCGCCGATCGTCGTGATCGCGGTGGACTCGAGCAGAAACTGCCACCAGACGTCGCGCGTGCGCGCTCCGACTGCTTTGCGAAGTCCGATCTCGGGACGGCGCTCGTTGACCGACAGGAGCATCAGGTTGGCGACGACCACACCGCCGACGAGTATGGACACGAGCGCGGCGATTGGCAGGAACACCCCAAACGTCGAGTTGGAGGCCGCGACCATCGCCCTGACTTGCTCTGGCGTGATCATGTGAAAGTCGCTCGGTTCACCGGCGGCCAGCCCATGACGCACGCGCAGTACGCCCTCGATGGCCTCGACCGTCGCGTCGAGATCGGTTTTGGGATCGACCAGAAGCTTGGCCGCCGCTATGTAGTCCACGTTCCTCAACCGCCTCATCAAGGTGGTGTAGGGGACATGAATCTCGTTGTCCTTGTCGATCCCGTGCGGGTCAATGCCGAACGGTACCAGCACTCCGATCACCTCGAACGGAACCGTGCCGATCCGGATCTGTTGGCCGAGCGGGTCCGTGCCGCCGAAGAGGCTCCGCGCCACGGTCGTGCCGACGACCGCCACCCGGGCGGATGACCGGACATCCTCTTCCGTGAAGTAGGAACCGCGGCTCGCTCCACGGTTCCAGACCACGGGCGAATGTTGGGAATGACCGTACACCCGCGCCTCGCTCACGCGGCCCTGAAACACGACCTCGCTGAGCCCGATCCCCTGAAGTCGGTCCGCCACCAGCACCGCCGGCACCTCCGCTTCGATCGCATCGATGTCTGCCGGGATCAGCGTCGTTGTCGGCCCCGGAGCGTGTGGGCCACTTCTCCTCACGCCCGATCCGGAGTTCAGGATTATCGAGGAGCCCGACAACATCCGCTCGACTTGGCGCATCAGCGCTTCCTGCGTTCCCCGCCCCAGAGCGAACACGACCGTCAGCGCGGTCACTCCGATCAACGTCCCCAACATCATGAAGAACGTTCGCAGCTTGTTGCGTCGCATCGACCGCAGGCTGCTGACAATCATTCGTCTGGTCTTCATAGTTTCCTGCCTCTCAAGCGTCCACGGCTACGCCCAGCAGGGCGTCCGCAGCGAGCCGATCGGTCACGGCTTCATCCCCGGCGATGCGCCCATCGATGATTTCGATTCGTCGGGTGGCCATCCTGGCTAATTCGGCGTCGTGCGTCACGAGCACGACCGTGACGCCTTCGGCGTTCAGGTCCTGGAGGATCGCCATGATCTCGAGCCCCGATCTCGAATCGAGATTCCCGGTCGGTTCGTCGGCGAGGATGAGGTCGGGCTCGTTGACCAGAGCGCGGGCGATGGCGACGCGTTGCTGCTGGCCGCCGGACAGCTCGCCCGGGTGGTGGGAGGCGCGTTCGGTCAGCCCTACCCTGTCCAGCGCCTTGATCGCGAGATCCGCTGGGTTGGACCGGTCGGAGTAAATCAGCGGCAGCTCGACGTTCTCGATTGCCGGCGTTTTCGGCAAGAGATGGAACGTCTGGAAGACGAACCCTATCCTCCGGTTCCGAAGGGCCGCCAGCTCATCGGCGCCGTACGTGTTCACGTCGCGACCGCCCAGCCGGTATACCCCCTGGTGCGGGCGATCGAGCAGACCGAGGATGTTCAGCAGAGTCGATTTCCCGGAACCCGAAGGACCGAGCACGGCCACGAACTCGCCGCTCTCGATCACGAGTGACACGTCGTTCAACGCGCGCACCACGGCACCAACCTTCTGATAAGATCTGGCAACGCATTCCAATTCGATCATGCTCATGCGCGTTCGCTCCTCGTCGTATCGGCTGACTACTGCTGAATGGTGCCGACGATCACGCGGTCACCTTCTTTGAGACCCTGGATGATTTCCGTGTAATCGCGCCCACGATAGCCGACCCGGATCTCCTGTCGTACACGCGATCCTTGCTCGATCGCGAACGCGTAGGTGCCCGTCCGGTCACGGCGCACGGCGGTGTTCGGAATCGCGAGGACGTCGTCACGGCTCTCCAACAGGATGTTCACGGTCGCGGTCATTTCCGGACGGAGGACCTTGCCTTGGCTGTCGGCGATCTCAACCACGGTCACGTAGTTGACCACCGCATCCTGCACCTCCGCCATCGGCCGGATCGCCGTGACCTCACCTTCGAATTCGGTATCCAGGTAGGTATCCACCGTGAAGATCACTCGCTGCCCTACTTCGACCCGTCCGACGTCAGTCTCATCTACGTAGGCCCAGACCTCCAGGCGATCCAGATCGATGATCGTGACGAAGGTCGGAGACGTGAAACTGGCGGCGACCGTCTCGCCGACTTGCGTCGCGACCTCCGCTACCACGCCGCCGATCGGCGCGAAGATCTTCGTGTAGTCCAGTTGGATCCGCGCGGACTCCAGATCCGCCTCAGCCTGGCTCACCTGGGCGGCGCTCACGTCCAGCTGGCGCTTCATGGCCGCCATCTCGGCGGCCGGAACGATCTGCTTGCGCTCGAGCTCGACGGCGCGTGCGTGCTCCTGCGCCGCGTACGCGTGTTCCGCCCGTGCGTTCGCCAGCGCCGCTTCGGCTTGCTTGACGCGCGCGACCAGCTCGGCCGCGTCGAGTTGCGCCAGAAGCTGTCTCGGCTTCACCCGATCGCCGACCGTGACGTAGAGCCGCTCCAGCACTCCGGAGACCCGCGATCCGACGCGCACTTCCGCGCCCACCATCGGTCGCACCACACCCGTTGCCAGAACGGTGGCGCGGAGATCGCGTCGCGTAACTAGTTCGGTGGAAGCCTGTGCGAGGTCGCCGCCTTCCCCCGCTTGACCACCGCTACGCGCCACGAGCAGCGCTCCAGAGCCCGCGACCAGCACCAGCAGAACGATGGCTAGGGTTCTCATGCGCCGTGGTCAGTGTGGCATGACGGGAATCT
>JASFLD010000252.1:0-6410 GCA_050118275.1 Gemmatimonadales bacterium | reverse complement strand
TCCGCTCGTTTCTTGTGCTCCTGCTTGCGATCGTCGGACTCGTCTTGCTGATCGCCTGTGCGAACGTAGCGAGCATGTTGCTGGCGAGGGGAACGACCCGGATGAGCGAGTTGGCGATCCGCGCCTCGATGGGTGCAAGCCGTGGGCGACTGGTCCGCCAGTTGATGACCGAGAGCATGTTACTGTCAGTACTGGGCGGTCTGCTCGGCGTCTTGCTGGCCGGTTGGGGAGTGGAGGTCATCAAGACCCGAATCCCGCCGTACATCCCGCGCGTGGAAGGGATTCGGGTAGACGGCGATGTGTTGTTGTACGCGATCTTGCTCGTGGCGGTGACCGGCCTGGTGTTTGGATTGTTGCCGGCGCTTCTGGGATCGCGCACCGACTTGATCGGTGCGTTGAAGGAAGGCCGAGGCAGTCAGGCGAGTGGTCGCAAACACAACCGCATCTTGGGCGCGCTGGTCGTCGCACAGCTGGCGACGGCTTTTGTGCTGGCGAATGGTGCCGGACTGCTGATCGTCAGTTACCTGAACGTACTCGATGTCCCGCGAGGGTTCGACACCGACCCGGTTCTCGTTGCCGGGATCTCCACCAACGGGCCGCGATACGAGGAGACAGACCAGCGAGTGGCCTTTTGGGATGAGTTGATTGCGCGAGTGGAGGCGCTGCCGGGCGTCGAGTATGCCGGGGCCACCAATAAGCTGCCCATGAGCGGGGGCAACAACGGCTGGATTCTGGTGGAGGGAGAGACGTACGACCCGGAGGCACGCCACCCGCTGGTCGAGTACTCCTACGTCAGTCCCGACTATTTCGCTGCCATGGGCATATCGCTGCTGTCGGGTCGGCTGCTTGATGAGCGGGACAGGATGACGCGCGATGTCGGGCAGGAAGATTCGGGCGCCGGTATCGCTCCGGAAAGCGGCGGTATCGTCGTCAACCAGGCATTCGTGGATCGGTACTGGCCGGAGGAGAGTGGGCTGGGAAGACGGGTTCGGGAGAACAGCGAACCGGCGCGCTGGAGCGCTACGATTGTCGGAGTCGTCGAGAACGTCGCTCAGTGGGGTGTAGAATACCGCCCGCTTCCAGAGATCTACTTCCACTACAACTCGCAGGTCTGGACTACCACGCAACTCGTCGCGCGTGCGACTGGCGATCCGCTGGCGCTCACGCCTGCGATTCGCCAGATCCTGCATGAGTTGGACAGTCAGGTGCCGCTCGCCGGTGTCCGCACTATGGGCGATGAACTGCATGAGGCAACCGAACGGAGGCGTTTCTTCACGTTTCTTGTCAGCCTCTTCGCGGTTACCGCGTTGATACTGGTCGTAGCTGGGAGCTACGGTGTGATGTCCTACTACGTTTCGCGGCGCACCCACGAGATCGGCGTGCGTGTCGCTTTGGGCGCCGACAGCCACAAGGTCCTCAGAATGTTCCTGTCGCATGGCCTTCTGCTCTTCGCGATAGGGTTGGCCATTGGTCTGGGTGGTTCGCTGGCAGCCGTGCAGTTGATATCGAACATGGTCTTCGGGATCAGTCCGTACAGCCCCTGGTTTCTAGGCCAGGGGGCGCTTGCCATGGTAGCCATTGCGCTGGGCGCCATCTCGGTCCCCGTGTTTCGCGCCACGCGAGTCGACCCCAACGATGCGCTGAGGGCCGAATAGCGCAGAGGCCGAGTAGCAGGGGGGACCTTGTCGGGCCCCCCGGCAAGTGACTCGCGAGAGCGAGAGAACCCCAACGACAGACTGAAACGCTAGAAAGGGAGATGAGATGATGCGAACAGTTGGGCGCCCGGCGGCGTGCGCATTGCTGGCGATACTGCTTGTGGCGCCGGTCTCGCTGGCCCAAGCACCAGGCGAAGATGTTGTTCGTTGTGATGCGGAGATGAGGGCGGAGATCATCGATTCCGTCTCGGGCGCGTTAATTCAGACATACATCTTTCTCGACGTTGCCCGGGAGATGGAGCAACACGTGCGCCAGCGTCAGCGCACCGGCGCCTATGACGAAGTCAACACGGTCCCCGAGTTCACCCAGGTTCTCACGCAGGATCTGCGATCGATCAGCCACGACCGGCATCTCTCGGTTGGCTATGTGCCGCCCGAGATGGTTGCGCGCATGACGAGTGACATGGACGCCGAGGAGCTCGAGCGCGAGAGGGCCGAGGCACTGGCGCGGTCCAACTACAACTTCAAGAAAATCGAGATCATGCCCGGAAACGTGGGCTACCTGCGGTTCGATTCGTTTGTCGACGCGTCGCGATCGGGACCAACAGCAATCGCCGCTATGAACTTCCTGGCGAACACCGACGCGCTCATCATCGACCTGCGGTACAACGGCGGCGGCTCGCCCAGCCTGATCCAGTTGATCTACAGCTACTTCTACGACGAGCCCACACACCTGAATAGTTTCTATGTGCGTGAGACCGACGAGTGGGAGCAGTTCTGGACGCAAGCGCACGTCGAAGGCCCGCGGATGACCGACGTCGATCTGTACGTGCTGACCAGCGAACGGACGTTCTCGGGTGCCGAGGAGTTCTCGTACAACATGAAGAACTTGGGGCGCGGGACCTTGGTCGGCGATACGACCGGTGGCGGCGCGCATCCGGTCAACGAGCGGCTGTTCGCAAACCTGTATGTCGGCATGGCGCTTCCCTTCGGCCGCGCCGTCAACCCGATCAGTGGGACCAACTGGGAAGGTGTCGGCGTGATCCCCGACGTCGCAGTGCCGTCGGCGGCCGCGCTCGACCACGCGTATCTACTGGCGGTTCGTAAGCTCGAGGGAAAGGCGACGGACGAGCGCCGGGCCTCCAGCCTCGATTTCGTGATTGCGGGTTTGGAGGCGAAGCTCAATCCCGTTGACCCGAGCGAGGCCACGCTCCGCTCCTATGTCGGCACGTACGGGCCACGCAGGTTGAGCTTCGAGGACGGCCAGTTGTGGTACCAGCGTCAGGGCAACCCGCGCATGCGGGCCATCCCGCTGACCGAGACGCTGTTCGGTTTCGCCGAGATCGACTACTTCCGGTTCGAGGTCGTACTCGATCGGTCGGGTCGGCCGCTCAAGCTGATCGGTCGCTACGACAACGGCGACACGGACGAGTCGCCGCGCAGCAACGGCGCGTAGGGCAACGATGAATGTCCCGCGCCGCCCCCGGCGCGGGACACGCTCACTCGAGCGCACCTCGAGCTCCGTCGTTTCGCTTCGAAGCGGCCACCCCCGATCACGCCTCGCGTCTCAGCCGGTCAACGCTCATCTTTCCCTCACGTCTATTCGTCGCGGTGCGACGAGACCCTACTCTATTTCTTGGGACACGCCATGAGACCATTCGCGGGCGTTCGTGTCTGCTGGGTATTGGTGCTGCTCGGTCTTCGCGTTGGGTCGCTCTGGGCGCAAAATGAGAACCCGAGCAATCCCAGCTGGAGCGACTATCACTCGACGGAGCGTGCCTACGCCCTCATGGAGGGCTGGTCGCGCGAGTTCCCGCAGCTGACCCGACTCTACTCGATCGGCGAGACGCTGAAGGGCACGCCGTTGTTGGTGCTCGAGATCACCAACAAGGAGACGGGCGATGCCGCCGGAAAACCGGGCTACTACTACGACGGGAACATCCACGCCGGCGAGCTGGCGGCCGCCGAGGTGGCGCTCCACTTCGCCTGGCACGTCCTCACCAACTACGGCGTCGATCCCCGTATAACGCGTCTGCTGGACACACGAACGCTGTACATCCGTCCGAAGTTCAATCCGGACGGCGCCGACATCGCGCTCACCAGCGAGCAGAACCTGCGCAGCACTCCGCGTCCATACGACGAGGATCGCGACGGCTTGCTCGACGAGGATCCAGGCAACGACCTGGATGGCGATGGCAGTATCACGCAGATGCGGGTGCGAAGCGCGACGGGCCCATGGAAGGTGAGCGCGGCCAATCCGCGAGTCATGGAGCGGCGCGGCGAGGACGACGTAAGTGGCGAGTTCTACGAGCTGTATTCGGAAGGCCTCGATGACGATGGCGACGGTCGCTTCAACGAGGACGGGATCGGCGGCATCGACATGAACCGGAATTTCCCGCGCAACTGGGGCTTGGAATTCGAGCAGCGCGGTGCGGGCCCCTTTCCGCTGTCCGAGCCTGAGACGCGGGCGACCCTCGAGTTCTTGAACGCGCATCGCAACATCACCGGCGTGTTCCACGGGCACACGGCGGGCGGATTTCTCTATCGGTTGCCCTCGACCACGTCGTGGGACGAGTACGACCTGTCCGACCAGAATCTCATCCTCGAGCTGTCGCGGAAGTACGAGGTCACGACGGGACAGCGCGCCGTCCCCAGCTACAGCGACCCGCGCGTGCACCGCTACGGCACGTTGATCTCTTGGGGGTATTGGGATTTCGGTGTTGTGGGCTTCGTGCCGGAGTTCTGGGGCGGTTTCGGTCGCGACTACGATGGCGATGGCGCCATCACGGAGGCCGAACGACACCGCTGGGATGCAGAGGAGCTGGACGGTGAAGGTTTCGCCGCCTGGGCTCCATACGATCACCCGCAGCTGGGCCCGATCGAGATCGGTGGTTGGCGCCGCAAGTTCACGGCCCAGAACCCGCCGCCGCACCTGTTGAAAGGCGAGCTGGAGCTGTATGTGCCCTGGATGCTGTGGCTGGCCGAGATCAGTCCGCGGATTGTGCTGGGGGACGTCGAGGCCGCGCCGCTGGGCTCCGGGCTCTTCAAGCTGACGGCGACGGTCGAGAACGAAGGTTACCTGCCGACCTACATCACCCGGCGCGCGCTGGAGGCTGAGATCGCCGTCCCGGTGCGTGTCGAACTGGAGTTGACGAATGCCGAGCTGGTGACAGGTACGCAGCGCACGGACATCGGCCATCTCGGGGGCGTCCGGTACTCTCGCGGAAGCGCCGCGGAATCCGCGACGCGCCGGATGGTCGAATACGTAGTGCGAGTCACGGGTGAGAACCCGCGCCTCTCGATCATCGTGCGCTCCGAGAAGGGCGGCCTGGTGAGGCAAGAGGTGCCGCTAAGGACTGGCGGCTGATTGGCCGGTGGACTCGACGCCGGGAGGTGTGGTCGCGAGGGGCGTCTTGCCCCCCCTGTTCGAGCAATTAGTTTACCGTCCCTCATACCCTATCCTGGAAGGCCCCGACGAGAGACGCGCCAGAGCCGGACTCTGGCGTTGGAGCGGCTGACCTGAAGCACGTGGAGGAGGCGATGAAGAAAATTGTAGTTGTCGGGTTCGCTATGACCCTGTGTTTGACAGCCGCCGCGTCGGCTCGCGCACAGGTGGGACTCGCCGCGGGCGGGATCATGTCGGACGCCAGCGTGAAGGTCTCGGACTCGGATGTCGAGACGGAGAGTCTGACCCGGTTGTCGGCCGGTGCGTACTATGCGACCGGCAAGACGTTCGGCCTCATCTTCGGCGGCTACTACACTCAGAAGGGCTTCGGTGTGGTGGGCAGCGAGACGGAAGTGAAGCCGGCTTACATCGAGATCCCGGTGATGGGCGTCGTCCGACTCCCCGTCGTTGGCCGGACGATCGGCCCGAGGCTGTACGGCGGTGCGAACTTCGGCATCGAAGTCAGCTGTGATACTTCCGGCTCGCTGTCCGAGTTGCCAGGGTTCTCCTGCGACGAAACGAACAGCTTCGATTTCGGTCTGAAGGCCGGGCTTGGGGTGCAGGTCTTGTTCCTGGGCCTCGACCTATCCTATGTCCACGGCCTGACCGACATCGCCAAGCAAGACGAGATTTCGATAAAGAACCGAACCTGGTCGTTGGCGCTGTTGCTCGGCATCGGCTGAGTGCGGTTCGGGCCAGCAATCCAGGCCCCGTGAGCTGGGTTAGTGCGAGGGCGGCTGCGTCGGGACGGCATCCTCAACCTCGACGACAAGTAGTTTGCCCTGTCGATCCTCGCCGCCGTGCAGGATGCCCGATACGAGATTCAGCCCGGCGCGCGCCCAGCCAACACGGCTGCTCAGGCTGCACTCGCTACGGGCCGCTGAGTCGCTGCAGCTCGCCGCAGGACCCGAGTGGGCCGGTGTGCCACCGACGGGGTTTGGTGACCTTCGACCAGCGATTGGCGGTCGCGGCGCGACGCGAAGGCTCCCGCCTGGTATAGGCAACCGCCGGGTCGCGTGGCCAGCAGGAAAGGAGCGCGGTTACCGGCCGCTACGCATGACGGCGGTCGATTGGGTCGCAGCGTTCGGCGAGATGTTCCACAGCTCGAGCGAATCGAGTACAAGCCGGGAAGCGACTTCCTGAAAGGCTTCGGCTTCCGACTGCTCGAGCCCTCCGTAGTAAGCGACGTTCTCGACGCTCTCCACGAAGACCGTCGCGAAGATGACGGACGCGCTCAAATAGCTACCGTGCAGATTGGGATGGTTCCAGTCGGGAAGATGTAGGTAGTGCAGCGGCGGGTCGCCCGCGAG
>JASFLD010000251.1:0-6415 GCA_050118275.1 Gemmatimonadales bacterium | reverse complement strand
TAGCATCTGGCGTGCTTTCTTCACGGGTGACTCCTAAATAGAGTGCCGGCCGGCTGGAGGCCGCTTCGTGCAGATCTTGGGGCTAGTGTACCTAGTTTAGCATCAGCGGACGCGCCAAACAAACTCGGTGCGACGTCAGTGAGTCCACGCCTGCGAGTGTCGAACTGCCGGGATCGCGAAGGCAGTTGCCGAGTGTCTTGCCGCACCTCACCGGGTTGCATAGTCTGTCTTGCGAGAGGCTGATACGCGCTTCTGATGCCAGCGCACAAGGAGACTACTGCGATGCGATGCACGAGATGCGGCCACGAAGCGGCCGATACCGATAAGTTCTGCGCTGAGTGCGGTTTCTTTCTACGAGATGCCTGGGTCGACCAGCGGCTGCTGCACACCATGGTACTCGAGACGGAAGGCAAACATCGCGATTCGCGGCGCGAGTTGGAGCGCCTGGTCAGCGCCGAGCCCGACAACGTCCTCGCCAACCACCTTCTGGGCAACGTCTACTACCACCAGGGGACACTGGACTTGGCCATCGAGCGCTACGAGCACGCGCTCCAGCTCGCACCAAAATTCGTCGAGTGCTCGTACGACCTGGGCGTGGCGTACTACCATCGGGGGAACATCCCCAAGACGATCGAGGCCTTCCGTCGTTGCCTCGAGATCGACCGTAACTATAACGCCGCACACTATCGCCTGGCCATCGCCCTTTTTCACGCGGGGCAGCTCGACCAGGCCCTCGAGCATTTCGAAAGGTGTACGGCGCTCACCCCGGAATATCTCATGGCTCGCTACCACATCGGCGTGATCTACGAGCGCACGGGAAGACCAGATGCAGCCGCGCGCGAGTTCCAGCGCAGCCTCGACGAGGGCGTGGAGGAAGTCGGCAGCCTGTATCACCTGGCGCAGATCCACAAAGACGCCGGCGACGAAGCCACGGCTGCGAAGTTGCTCGACCGCGCTCAGCAATTCGGACCACAGAAAACCGTGTGATGCGTTAGTGCTTCAATAGGGGAGAGGAAAGGTGACCGTTCCCTCCGAAGATCGGCTCATTCACGACTGGTCCGAACTGGGCGACCAGCCACCGGAGCGGCCAAAACTGGCCATGCTCGACGATGAGAGTCTGCGAGACGGCCTGCAAAGCCCTTCAGTGGTGGACCCACCTACCAAA
The DNA here is from genome assembly GCA_050118275.1 of Gemmatimonadales bacterium. Taxonomy (GTDB): domain Bacteria; phylum Gemmatimonadota; class Gemmatimonadetes; order Palauibacterales; family KS3-K002; genus JASFMO01. The sequence goes on along the minus strand of JASFLD010000251.1, from coordinate 5,250 downwards.
GTCAAAGTCAAGATACTTCACATGATGGACAGCCTCGGGATCGAGACGGCGGATGTCGGCCTACCCGGCGCCGGTCCCAGGCAACGCGAATCCGTCGAGCGGCTTTGCCGTGAGATCGCCAACTCGAAACTGCGTATCAAGGCGAACTGCGCCGCACGGACGCTGATCGTCGACATCCAGCCTATCGCCGACGCGGTTCAGAAGACCGGAGTTCCGATCGAGGCGTGCGTGTTCATCGGGAGCAGCCCCATCCGCCAGTACGCCGAGGAGTGGGACATCGAACACATCCTCCGGCACACGCGCGAAGCGGTACAATTCGCGGTGGGTGAAGGTCTCGACGTCATGTACGTGACCGAGGACACGGTCCGCGCTTCACCCGAGGATCTGCGGCTGTTGCTCAGCGCCGGGGTCGAGGAGGGAGCCAAACGCGTATGCCTCTGCGACACCGTCGGCGCCGCGGTCCCCAGAGGCGTCACCAACCTGGTCACCTGGGTCAAGAATCTGCTCGACGAGTTGGGTGTGGGGGACACAGTCGGTATCGACTGGCACGGCCATCGGGATCGCGGGCTCGATATGGCCAACACCCTGGCAGCGCTGGAAGCCGGAGCGACTCGAGTGCACGGCACTGCTCTCGGTATCGGCGAGCGGATTGGCAACACGCCCATGGAACAGCTGCTCGTCAACCTCAAGCTGCTGGGCTGGCGTGATGACAACCTGACCGCTCTGCCTGAATACGTCGAGACCGTCTCGAAGGCCATGGGTGTGCCCATTCCCGTCAACACCCCGATCGTCGGACGCGACGCCTTCCGCACGGCCACCGGCGTCCACGCCGCGGCGGTCATCAAGGCGCAGCGCAAAGGACAAAACTGGCTGGCCGATCGCGTCTACTCGGGCGTTCCGGCCAGCTGGCTCGGGCGCGAGCAGGAGATCGAAGTCGGCCCCATGTCAGGCGCCTGCAACGCCCAGTACTTCCTGCGTTCCCGCGGCCTACCGATCACGGATGAGGCCATTGAGGTCGTGATGTCGCTGGCCAAGCGGTCGGAGCGCTTGCTCACCGAGGAAGAGATCCTCGATGAGGTCCGGCCGATCGTCGAAGCGCAGAAACCGAAGGCCCAGCCGCCCAGTCCATTCGAGCCGTTGGATAAATGCTGACCCGGGCAAGCGACAGCGCTTCAGGCCAAGCTCGCCGAGTTATCCTGGAGACCGCACCGGTCACAATTCGCCGTCGCGCTGGCGAATCAGCGTCCGGATGCGCTCCGGCGTGATAGGCAGCTCGCTCACCCGAACGCCGATGGCGTCCGAGATAGCATTGGCGATCGCACCAATCACCGGAAGGGTGGATCCTTCACCGCACTCCTTGGCTCCGTAGGGACCCCGCGGCTCGAAGGATGGCACGAGCGTCGTGTCGATCTCGGGAACATCGCACGTCGTGGCCAGCAGATAATCATGCAGCGTTGGATTCCTGATCCGACCCTCGTCGTCGAAGCTCACATCCTCCAGCAGCGCCTCGGACAGCATCATCACCCCTGCCCCCTCACACTGCCCCTCCACCGCCAGCGGGTTGATCGGTGTCCCGAGGTCATGCGCATCGGTCAACCTGGTCACCGAGACACGGCCCGTGTCTCGGTCCACCTGCACCTCCGCCACACAGGCGGAGAAGGAGTAGGCCGGAGACGTGCCGACAGTCGCTCCCTTGTGGCTGCCACCCAACGCCTCCGGCGGCGAGTACCACCCCCTACCCACCAGCGGCCCTCGCTCCGAGAAGTGCCGGCCCGCGGCGTCCGCCCAAGCCACCGCCCGCTCCGGATCGTCTCTCACGAACACCCGCCCACCTCCGGCGTCCAACTTCTCCGCCGGCACGCCCAGCAGCTCAACCGCCGCGGCGAGAACCTGCGCCTTGACCTCCTCGCCGGCCATCCGACAGGCGTTGCCGCCCATCAAAGTCACTCGCGAGGAGTATGTTCCCAAGCCCCGTGGTGTGCGTTCAGTATCGGAAGTGACGATGCGCATCGCCTCGTACTCGATGCCCATGGCCTCCGCCGCGACCTGGGAGAGCACCGTACTCGATCCCTGACCGATGTCGGCCTCGCCGATGAACAGCGTCGCGGCTCTTCCATCTTCGGCGACGCGGATCAGGGCATTGGAATGGGGGAAGTTCGACCGATAGATCGGATATCCCGCACCGCTCACGAAGCCGCCACAGCCCACACCTATGCCACGCCCCGCCGGCAGCTTGCCCCGCTTCTCATCCCACCCGCTGCGCTCCCGGACGGCGTGTAGGCACGCCTCCAGCTCGCAGGATCCGATGTCGAGCTCGTTGACCGTCCGCGAGTCCGGCCGCATCGCGTTCTTCAGCCGCAGATCGATGGGGTCCATTCCCAACCCCTCGGCCACCATGTCGAGGACGCCCTCGAAGGCGAAGCGTGGGTGTGGGCAGCCGTGGCCCCGCATGGCACCGCAGGCAGGCAGGTTAGTGTAGACCCGATAGCCGTCGTAGCGGAAGTTGGGGAGGCGGTAGAGCGTCGGGACCATCGCGCCGGCGTAGTAGACGGCAACGATGCCGAAGGACGAGTAGGCCCCACCTTCGAGAACGGCCTCTTCCTGCACGGCCGTGATGGTGCCGTCCCGCCTGGCGCCGATCTTCATCTTGATGTACTGCTTATGGCGACCGCGGCCGTGACGGACCATCTCTTCACGCGAGTAGCGCATCTTGACCGGCTTACCCGTCTTGCGCGAGAGTAACGCCGCACAGATCTCCAACGGGCTCACTTCCGCCTTCCCGCCGAATCCACCCCCGCAGTGCGTCATCACCACACGCACAGCTCCTTCGGGAATCTCCAGCAGCCGCGCCAACTGGTGCTGGACGTAGTGGACCACTTGGGTCGATGTCCACACGGTCCGTCGCTCGCCGGACTCCCAACGCGCCAGGGCACAGTGCGGCTCCATCGGATGCTGATACGTGCGGTTCCCCGTGAACGTGTGCTCGCGAACCACATCGGCTTCGGCAAACCCCTGATCGACGTCCCCGAAGTGCCACTCGACGCGCGCGTTGATGTTGTTCTTGAATCTTGGGTGATCGTGCAGTTGGGGCGCGCCGTCCTGCATGGCTTGGAAGGGATCGAAGACGGCGGGCAATATCTCGTACTTCACGTCGATGAGTTCGAGGGCCCTTCGGCAGGTCCGCTCATCGACGGCGGCGACCGCGGCGATCTCATCACCGACGTACCGTACCCGGTCCGCCGCCAGCACCTGCTCGTCGTAGCGCGCGGGGCTCACGCCGTAGAAAGTCTCGGGCACATCGTCGGCCGTGAGCACGGCCTTGACCCCGTCCAAGGCTTCCGCGCGCGATGTATCGATACTCGAGATCCGGGCGTGCGCGTGGGGACTGGTGAGGATCTTCCCGTGTAGCATCCCAGGCAGGCGGATATCATCGGTGAAGACCGCCCGACCCGAGGCCAGGTCGCGGGCATCGATACGGGGCACGCGCCGCCCGACGACGAAATGCTCGCCGGCTTCGGGAACGTCCGGCGGGCTATTCCAATGAGTCACTGCGTCCAAGATCTTCTGGTAGCCCGTGCAGCGGCAGAGGTTGCCCGACAGGGCGCGGGCCGCTTCCTCCCGGGTGGGCCGCGGATTGCGGTCGATGAGTGCCTTGGCGCTCATGATCGCCCCGGGTGTGCAGTAGCCACACTGGATGGCGCCGTGCGCGATGAAGGATCGTTGAATCGGGTGGTCCACCAAGCCCTCGATGGTCTCGACGCTTCTCCCTTCCACCTCGAGGGCGAGCACCAGGCATGCGTTGACGGGCCGGCCGTCCAGCAGGACCGTGCACGCACCGCAGTCCCCGGTTCCACATCCACCCTTCGTGCCGACTAGGCCGAGATCGTTGCGCAGCATCTGAAGAAGACTGGCGTCGGGCGGCACGGCCACCTGAGCGCGGTCTCCGTTCACACGGAAGCTTACCAGACGCTTCATCGAGCCCCCGCCCTCTCCCCGGCGGCGCGAAGTGCACGCACACACAGCGCCTCGACCAATTCGCGCCTGTGCTCCGCCGAACCGCGAACGTCCGAGATGGGAGCGGCCGCCTCTCGTGCCGCGCGGGCCGCCCCCCGGATCGAAGCCTCGTCCATTGGACGACCCACAAGGCACTCCACCGCGGACGGCACCAGCGACGGCGTTGGCGCCACGGCTCCGAGGGCGATCCGCGCTTGCCTGCACACCCCCTTTTCCAACCGAACGACGGTTGCCACACCGGCGACGGTGATGTAGTTGGCCGCGCGGAGGCCGAAAGCCCTATAAGCCGCGCCTTCGCCCGAACTCTTGGCAGGGACCGTGACCTCGACGAGGATTTCCCCGGGCTCCAGCGCGGTTCGCCTGTGGTCACCGAAGAACTCCTCCAACGGTAGCTCGCGGCGCCTCTTCGGTCCTGCCACGACGGCCCGGGCCCCGAGCGCCACCAGAAGAGGGGCCAAGTCGCCGCAGGACGCCGCCGAGCACAGATTGCCCCCGATCGTCGCCCGGTTCCGCACCTGAGGCGTCCCGAAGGCTCCCACCGCATCGAGCAGTTCCGGCCGGGCCGAAGCCACAAGATCCGAGGCTTCTAGTTGGGCCGGCGTGATCGAAGCCCCGATCCTCAGCTCGCCGTTCACGACCACTATCGTTTGCAGTTCTTCCAGATCAGCCAGGGACACGAGGTGGCGCGGACGCTTCAAACCGCGACGTAAGTCAACGATGACGTCCGTCCCACCCGCCAGGGGAAGCGCTTCCGGTCCCAGCTTCGAGAGCAACGCACAAGCTTCGGAGAGCGAAACCGGTCGATGATATTCGAACGATGGATCCACGTAACCCGTGCCCGATCGGTTGAAGTCAGAGCGTCTTTGGAACGCTTACCATTTATTTGGAGCCACCCGGCGAACCGGAACTTCTCTAAGGTAATTGCGCGGCTGGTCCCATGCACTATGATGGGTCATGTCCAGCGACGGTCCTCGTCTGAGCAGAGAGGCCAACAACCTGAAGCGTTCGGTGATGCGCGAGTTGCTGCGCTTCGCCGTGGATCCGAACGTCATCTCGCTGGCGGGCGGATTGCCGGCCAGCGAGTTCTTGCCGCTCGAGCAGCTCCAGAAATGCCTGAACGCGGTCCTCGCTCGCGATGGACCGCGGGCTCTGCAGTACAGCCCGCAGTACTTTGAGCTGCGAGCCTGGATCGCTGAATACATGAGTACTCGGGGTGTCACCTGCACGCCGGACGAG